>JAFSVP010000154.1 GCA_017444905.1 Bacteroidales bacterium | reverse complement strand
TTGGAGAGATAGAAGGTCAGAAGCACCAAGCCCAGCGAGAGGACGTCTATCAGCTTGTGGGCTGCGTCCGAGACGAGCGACACGGAGTCGGCCTTGTATCCCATCCACATCTCGAAGAGCACGAAGAGTCCGTTCAGGACGATGGCGCAGAGGTAAATCTTCTTGAGCTCAGGCCCTATGCTCTGGGAATGATGGTGGAGGTGATGGTGAAGATGATGGTGGTTTGAACTGTTTTCATCCATTATCAATTATGTTGTTTGTGCAAATATATATGGAATTTTTGTATTTTTGTGCTCATATTGTTCATTTTGGGATGAAAGCTCAGTTTCTCGCTGCTTTTCTGATTGCCGTTCCGCTCCTGGCGGCCTGCCGTGACGACGCTCCGGCGGGGGAGGAACCTTCGCCCCTGGTAAAGGAAATCCTTGCTTCCGAGGGCTCCGAAGCCCGACTCATTCTCAACGGCTACCGCAAGGCCCCGTCCTCCGGCGATATTTACATAATAGGTACAGCGGAAGGCTGCGCCCCCATTTCGAATGCGTTTCTGGAATGCGACGTTTTCGACAACGTTCGCGGATTGCCGCGCCCCGACGCCCTGAAGGACTTTGCCGGCGAGAATTTCTGCACGGTGGAAGACAGGCTGTACGCTCCTTACGACTCGCTTTCAGCCAATGAGCTGCGCGACGCCGTGGTGAGGATGGCTCTCGCCTCGCTTGACACCCACTGCAGCGCAGGCGTTTACGACGTCGACGGAAGGCTTGAAAAGAGCGCCGCCAAGATTCTCGTGCTGGCCGACCCGCATTACTACCTTTACGGACAGTTCGACGTGGACACCCTTTTCAGCCGCACCGCCTGCGCGGTGAAGACGGTATCGCCCCAGGCCCTGCTGATGGAAGCCGCCTTCGGAGGAGAGAAGAAGAGCTTCAACATAGGCATACTCTGCGACAGCCTCTATGCGCGTTCGGGCCTTTACACTTCAATCTTCCGCAAGGGTGCGGAGTCTTACGGCATAGTCGGGGCCTCCTGCTTCGAGTCGCCGGTGCGCGGTCACGACAGGGCCCTGTTCGACCTTCTCGACGCCTATTCCGCCAGCGGGAGGAACGTCCCGCTCGACGCCATACTGATTGACGACTACCGCCTTAGTGCCGCCGAAGTCCGCTCGCAGATGGAGGTCCTGAGGGACTACTCACGCGAGGAGAGCATGCAGTACAACAACCAGCTCGCTCCCGGCTGCAGGCTTTTCCATTCTTCCGACCTTACCATGCAGCGATGCTATGAGACTATGCGGGGGATGAACCTTTTTACGCACAGGATAGCAATGCCGTCGGCCTCAGCCTTCGTCATTACCGCAATGCCCGGTTCGGAAGGGGACGAGGGATGCCTGCTCATTCCGGGCGCTCTTTTTCAAAACGACACAAATGTACAGGATTAGCGTAAAGCCTGAAGAGATAGAAGGATTGCCACAGGGGAAGTTCCCCGGAACGGTAAAAGTGATCAGCAAGCCGGGCCTGGATTACGAGCGGGCGGTATTTCACCTCCGCCGTCAGAAAATTCTGGGCTTCGACACCGAGACGCGGCCTGTCTTCTCGCATTCGCAGAGGGGCAACGGCGTAGCCCTGCTTCAGCTCTCCAGCCCGAAGAGGGCCTACCTTTTCAGGGTTAAGGAGCTGGGGCTCAAGGACTCTCTCTGCAAGATACTGTCAGACAAGAATATTCTCAAGATAGGTGCCGCCGTTCAGGACGACGTCCGCGGCCTGCAGCGCATCTGCCCCTTCGAGCCGGGTGGCTTCGTGGACCTGCAGAAGATTGCCTGGGAGTGGGGAATACGCGACAAGAGCGTGAAGAAGCTCGCCGCCAACATTCTCGACCTGCGCATTTCCAAGGCCCAGCAGCTCTCCAACTGGGAGGCCAAGGAGCTGAGCCCCGCGCAGTGCTCATACGCCGCCACCGACGCCTGGGTATGCCGCGAGATGTATCTGAAGCTCCTCGATTCTCCCAAAAACCCTCTCACTCCCGAAGAAATGCTGCCGCCTCAGGACAGGGAGGCACACGAGCAGGCCGTAGCCCGCAAGGAGGCTACCGTACAGGCCGAGCAGGAAAGGCAGAGACAGATGCGGCGCCAGAGGGAGCGCCGGCGCCGCCAACGCAAGAAGAAAGCACAACAGGATTCCGCAAATGATAAAGCTGATACTGAAAAGGGGCAGGGATGAGTCGGTAAGGCGCTTCCACCCCTGGGTGTTCTCGGGCGCAATAGCGCAGGTCCAGGGCAGCCCGGTCGAGGGCGACCTCGTGGCCGTACACGACTCGGAGGGCAATTACCTTGCCTGCGGGCACTACCAGATAGGCTCGATAGCGGTGCGGATTCTGAGCTTTTCGGCCGATCCGCTCTCGCCCTCGTTCTGGACCGACTCGCTCCGCCGGGCGCTGGACGTGCGTGAAGCATCGCTCCTCCCGAGGGAGGGAACAGACTGCTTCCGCCTCGTTCACGGCGAGGGAGACGGCCTGCCCGGGCTTATAATCGACTGGTACGACGGAGTTTGCGTAATGCAGGCCCACAGCGTGGGAATGTTCCGTGCAAAGGCCCGAATCTGCGAAGCGCTGAAGGAGGTATTCGGCGATGCGCTCAAGGCAGTGTATGACAAGAGTTCCGGCACGGCTCCGTTCAAGGCCGGGCTGGACCTTGTGGACGGTTACCTCTACAAGGCTCCGGGCTTCGAGGGCAGCAGCGCCGTCGTCCGCGAGAACGGCAACAGTTTCCTCGTCAACTGGGAGGAGGGGCAGAAGACAGGGTTCTTCCTCGACCAGCGCGACAACCGCGCCCTGGTGGGCTCCCTTGCAAAGGGGCGCCGCATGCTCAACCTCTTCTGCTATACCGGAGGCTTCAGCGTCTATGCTCTTGCCGGAGGCGCGGAGAGGGTTCACAGCGTAGATTCTTCAGCCCGCGCCATCGAGCTGGTAAACAAGAATATTGCCCTCGGCGGCTTTGAGGGCGGGCATGAGTCTTTCTGCACCGACGCGATGGAATTCCTTGCCTCCGTCAAGGAAGACGACTACGACCTGATGATAGTTGACCCTCCGGCATTCGCAAAGCACAGGGGCGCGCTCAGCAACGCCCTGCGGGCATATCGCAGACTCAACGCCGCCGCCATATCAAAAGTGGCTCCGGGAGGCCTTGTGTTTACTTTCAGCTGCTCGCAGGTAGTGGATTCCACGACCTTTACCGAGACTGTTTTCAGCGCCGCCGCGTCCACCGGGAGGAGCGTGAGGATACTCGCGCGCCTTACCCAGGGGGCAGACCATCCGGTGAATATCTATCATCCGGAAGGCTCCTATCTCAAAGGTCTTCTGCTGTACGTGGAATAAGAAGCTGATCTTACCGCTTCTGCGCTTAAGCGCCGTTCTCCGCTGAAATCAGTTCCAACAGGCGGTCAATCGCCTCTGAATCAGGGACGTGCCTGAGTACCGGCTCGCCCCTCCGGTAGATTGAAACGCGCCCTCCGCCTTCGCCCACATAGCCCCAGTCGGCATCGGCCATCTCGCCGGGGCCGTTCACTATGCAGCCCATTACGGCGATGACCATTCCCTTGAGATGGGATGTCCTGCGCTTCACCTCCTCGAATGTGGCTTCAAGGTTGTACATAGTGCGTCCGCATCCCGGGCAGGCAATGTATTCCGGGCGGTAGAAGCGTCTGCGGGCGGCCTGCATTATCTCGTCTTCGAGATATTCCGAAAGTCCTGCACCTGAAGGGATGGAGTCTATTTCACGGTCCAGCAGGCGAGGCCCCCATTCAATGGCTGCATCGAGCATAGGATTGGCAGGGGAGGGGCGTTCGCTTTCGCTGAAGTATTGAGCGAGGTAAGAAGCTACAGGTAATTCATTGACAGGGTCTTCGGTAAGTGATACTCTGATGGTGTCTCCGATACCTTCACGAAGCAGGGACGCTATGCCCACGCAGGATTTGATGCGACCTGCGTCGCCGTTACCGGCCTCGGTGACTCCGAGGTGCAGGGGGAATACCACTCCGCGCTCCTTCATCATTGCGACAAGTTCCCTGTAAGCCTGTACCATTACGAGGGTGTTGGATGCCTTCAGGGACACCACCACATTGAAGAAATCCGCTTCAATGCACATCTCCAGCCACTCCATCGCGGCCCTGGCCATC
>JAFSVP010000153.1 GCA_017444905.1 Bacteroidales bacterium | reverse complement strand
GCGCACTACGCCGGTCAGGAGCAGGGAGTCGATTGTCGGCCCGGTGGAGACTACGTATGTCTAACCCGGGAACATATTGCCCTCGTTGTTGTCGGCAATGGCGTCGGTCATGTTAAGGGTGTAGGTAGTGGCCGAGTCGAGGGGCTCCTCGAAGTTGATTATCAGGTACTTGTCTTTGATGCGGGTAAGAGGGGCCTTCTCCTGCGGAGGCGAGAGGAAGATATTCTTCGGGTTCTTGATTGTGACGTATTCGTCAAAGCGGAACACTATGCGGGCGCCCTTGCAGGGCACGTTCACGGCTCCGGGCAGGGGATTGATGCCTATGATGAACGGCGGAATCGTGTCTTTGTCGCCGCCGGTGGGAGACTGGGTGGTGTTGGCGCAGGAGTGCACGAAGAACATCGGCAGGAACACTGCGGCTGAAATCAGAACGGGTATGAACTTTTTGAACTTCATATTTCGTCTATGCTGATTCTTTCAATTTCTGCTATTTCCAGGAGGGCCTTCCTTATTCTGTCTTCAAGCCCCGGCGTGCGACGGGCCTCGACGCTTATCGAGAACCTCTGGGGTGCTGCGGCTCCTGAGCGCGAGCGGTGCATCAGCCTGTCGGCCTCGGCGAGCTCTTCCGGACGGTGGGTCCTGATGTAGTCGTAAACGCCCTTCCTGGCGCTCCGTGTCTTGAGGAACTCCAGCCACTCGAGGCGCGGCGCCCCTTTTACGGTGGTGATAATCTCCACGAGGTCGCCTGCCTTCAGCACCTGCGAGAGGGGAGCGAGCTTCATATTCACCTTGCAGGCTATGGCGTGGCTGCCAACCTTGGTATGCACGCTGTAGGCGAAGTCGAGGGCAGTGGCTCCTGCCGGGACCTTGCGCTGCTCGCCTTTGGGGGTAAAGACTACTATCTCGCTGGTGACAAGGTCGTTCTGTATGATATCGAGAAGCTCCGGGGCGTCCACGTCCTTTCTCTCAAGCACTTCCTTCACCCTGGCCAGCCAGCGGTCCACGCTGCTGTCGCCCTCGGAAAGGTAGCCGTCGTTCTTGTATGCCCAGTGGGCGGCGATGCCCTTCTCGGCTATGTCGTCCATGCGGCGCGAGCGTATCTGCACTTCCACCCATATCCCCGACTTGCTCATCAGGGTGCAGTGAAGTGCCTCGTAACCGTTGGACTTTGGTTGCTTTATCCAGTCACGGCGGCGCGAGGGCTGGTCTTCGTAAAGCTTGGTGATGGCGCTGTAGATGATATAGGCCTGGCTCCGCTCGGCGTCGGTGTTCTCGGTCCCGGGCTCGAAGACGATACGCACGGCGTAGAGGTCGAAAATCTGCTCGAACGGCACGTGCTTGTGATTCATCTTGAACCAGATGGAGTAAGGAGTCTTGATGCGCTTGCGTATCTCGAAGCGGAAGCCCGCCGTGCGCAGGGCCTCGTCTATGGGAGCAATGAATTCGTCAATTTCCCGAGAGCGCTGGGCAAGGTCGCGCTCGATGCGGCCGGCTATGTCGGCATAGACCTCGGGGCTGGTCCACTTGAGCCAGATATTTTCCAGCTCCGACTTGACGGCGTATAGGCCCAGCCTGTGGGCCAGGGGGATGAAGATGTTCCTGGTCTCGGCAAGGATTTTCTCTCTTTTGGCCGGCTGGAGCTTATCGAGGTTGCGGCAGTTGTGCAGTCGGTCGGCAAGCTTTATCAGCACCACGCGCACGTCGTCGCCCAGCATGAGGAGAATTCGCTTGAAGTTGTCGGCCTGAAGGTTCTCAGTGTCTTCGGCCAGGGGGCCGCCGCCTGCCGTAGCGTTGCGGTCGAGGATTTTCTTGATTTGCTCGAGGCCGTCGGTGAGCGAGGCGATTTTGTCGCCGAAGAGGTTGCGGACGTCGTCGATTGTGTAGTCGCTGTCTTCCTCTATATCGTGCAGCAGGGCGGCGCAGATGGACTTGAATCCGAGGCCTATGCCGGAGACCACTATCTTCGCCACGCCTATGGGATGCAGTACGTAGGGCTCGCCGGAGTGG
>JAFSVP010000152.1 GCA_017444905.1 Bacteroidales bacterium | reverse complement strand
GCCGAAGGCTTCGCTTTCACCCGTGACCTCATCAAGGAGGACGGCAAGTCAGCTGTCGCCGGCGAGACCCTTCCTTTCACGGTGGTCGAGCTCCGTCGCAGCACCCGCCGCGTCATCCTGAGCCATACCCGTACCTATGCCGAGGTCAAGGCCAAGGCCGCAGCTGTCGAGGCTGAAGGTACCAAGAAGGCTGTCAAGAAGGTCAACTCCAATGTCGAGAAGGCTACTTTGGGCGACATCGATGCACTTGCCGCACTGAAGGAGAAACTCGAGAAGGGAGAATAATGAACTTCAGCGTCACGACAATGGGCACGGCTTCGGCCATGCCCGTTTCTGACAGGAATCCAAGCGCCCAGATGCTCAATGCCAATGGGCGCTTGTTTCTTATTGACTGCGGCGAAGGCACTCAGCAGCAGATAAGGCGCTGTCATTTCTCGTTCGTGAGAATCGAGGCCGTATTCATCTCGCACATACACGGCGACCATCTGTTCGGCCTCTTCGGGCTGCTCAATACTATGGGAATGTACGGGCGGAAGTCTCCGCTCGACATATACGGACCCAAGGCGCTGGTAGGGATAATTCATTTTTATACCTTTTATTTCGGCGCTGGAGACCCGTTCGAAATTCGTGTGCATCCACTGACCTGCAAGTCGCCGGAGGTGGTGCATGAGTCGAGCTACGTGAAGGTGAGCGCCTTCCCGCTCAATCACAAGATAGAGTGCTTCGGCTACCGTTTCGACGAGAACGTATCTGAACACAGGCTCGCAATCGACCCCGGGCGCAGGCCCAAGTCATACGCATACTGCTCGGATACCAAGCCTTTCCCGGAACTTCCCGGGTGGGTGAAGGGGGTGGACTGCCTTTATCACGAGGCCACTTTCCTCGATTCGATGGCAGACAAGGCGGATTTCCGCTACCATTCCACAACGGTCCAGGCAGCGGAATGTGCCCTTAAGGCTGGTGCCGGCCGACTCATAGTCGGGCATTACTCTACGAGAATTACCGATTTCGAAGCTTATCTGGAGGAGTGCCGGCGGGTTTTTCCTGAAACTTTCGCCGCCTCCGACGGCGACGTCTTCGAATTGTAAGACTCAGCTTCTGTTTTTTTTGTATATTAGCATCCGTGAAGAGGATTCTGATGCTTATGGCGCTGCTGTCGGCAGCTTCTTCTCCCGTCGCGCCCGCAGACTACAGGGCGTACGTGGAGAAGTATGCCCGTACCGCAGTCGCGGAAATGCACCGTAGCGGAGTTCCTGCCTCCATTACCCTTGCGCAGGGCCTGCTGGAATCGGCCGCGGGCACTTCGACGCTTGCGGTCAAGGCCAACAACCACTTCGGCGTGAAGTGCCATTCCGACTGGAAGGGCAAGACCATAAAGCACGACGATGATGCGGCGGGGGAGTGCTTCAGGGTGTATCCCAATGCCGCCGCCTCGTTCCGCGACCATTCCGACTTCCTGCGCTACAACGACCGCTACAAGCCCCTTTTCGACCTCAAGCCCGATGACTACCGCTCCTGGGCGAGGGGCCTCAAGAAGGCAGGCTATGCGACTGACCCCAAGTACGCCGACAAGCTGATAAACCTGATAGAGGAGTATGAACTGTACCGCTACGATTCCCGCTCCGATATCCCCGAGCCTCCGGCGGCACTGGAGCGCCCCGTCGAAGTGTCGGTGGCGGAGGCCTCGGAGAACTTCCGCTTCGCCCTTACGAGGGAGATTTTCAAAGTGAACGGGGTTCCGTTCGTAATTGCCTGCGAGGGCGATACTTATGAGTCGCTTGCGGCAGTATATTCGCTTTTCCCCTCCGAAATCCTGCGCTACAACGACCTCCCTGCCGGAACGGTCGCGCCAAAGGCCGGAGACAGGGTTTACATAGACCTCAAGAAGTGCCGTACCCCCCGCAATCTGGACAAGTACATAGTCGCCTCCGACGGCGAGTCGCTCTGGGAAATTTCCCAGCGCTTCGGCGTAAGACTTTCTTCGCTACGCTCCTTCAACCCGGCTCTAAGGGAGATTGAGCTCCGTCAGGGCGATACGGTATATCTCAGGAAATGAAGAAGATAATCCTGCTTGTCTGTCTTGCTGCCGCCGTTGCTGCTACCTTCGCCGGATATTCCTGGCTGAGGGACCACAGGATGTCCAACTTCGGCAAAAACAGCTCCCTCTACGTCACTCCGGAAATGGATGTGGAGGACGTGGTGGCAGCTCTCGATTCTTCTTCGAAAGTGTTGAATGTCAAGCGTCTGCGGCGCGTGTTCAAAAAGATGGAAGTTGACAGGCACCTGCAGGCCGGCCACTATGTAATAAGCGCTTCAAGTTCGAGCGTGGCAGTTGCGCGTATGCTCAATAATGGGAGGCAGACGCCAGTAAAACTTACTATTGCCGGATCGCTCCGCAGCACGGGAGAGATTGCGCGCAAACTTTCCAACCAGCTTATGCTTGATTCACTTTCGCTCGCCAGCGCCCTTCAGGACAGCGCCCTTCTCGCCGGCTTCGGGGTTACACCAGAAAATGTGTTTGCAGCCTTTCATCCGGCAACTTACGAGGTTTACTGGACTGATTCTCTGCCCCGTATCCTTGAGCGCAACCGCAGGGCGGCCGACGCTTTCTGGACTGAAGAGCGTCTTTCGAAGGCCGCCGGAGTGGGACTTGACCGCCGGGGCGTGACGGTTCTTGCCTCCATCGTGAAAGGGGAGTCGAACTACCGTCCGGAGCTCTCGAAGATTGCCGGAGTGTATCTGAACAGGTTGAAAAAGGGTATGAAACTTCAGGCCGACCCGACGGTGGCCTATTGTTACGGCTATTCCCTCAAAAGGGTGCTGTTCAAGCACTTGGAGATAGATTCGCTATATAACACATATAAGTATGCAGGACTTCCTCCCGCTCCTATATGCGTTCCTGACCCGGAGTATCTGGAGGCCGTGCTGAATCCTGATTACGGAGGCGGGAATCTCTACTTCTGCGCGAGCCCCAGCCACGACGGAAGCCACGTTTTTGCAAAGACTGCGGCGCAGCATGGCCGCAATGCCAGAGCATTTCAGAAGTCTCTGAAATAGATAGTTTTGCGCCGGCTTCTCAGCGCTTGTCTTTCTTTCCTTTGAACGAGGTTCCGCGTATATGCAGCACCACCGGTTTCACACAGCCGGTAAGATATACGTATATGGCCTTGTCGAAGCGTTGGGCGCCCTCGTCGTTGGAGTAAGTGACTTCCACAGTGCCGCTTCCGCCTGCGGGAATGTCGCTCCGAGTCCATTTTGCGGTAGTGCAGCTGCAAGTGGTGTTTACGCTGAGAATATTGACTGTTGAGGAGCTGTCGTTGCTGAGAGTGAAAGTGCAGCTTACGGCCCCGTCACGCGTGTCTATCTTTCCGAAATCGTGCACTTTACGGTCGAAGTGCAGCGAGTCGGCCCCGGTGCCCTGCGCAGCAGCGGCAAGGCTCAGGAAACATAAAAGAAACGCCGTGGTGAAGTATTTTTTCATCGAAGTGTTGGTAATTCAAATATTAGACCGTAAATTTGCACATAATAAAATTAAAAACCATTATGGCTTACAAAATTTCTGCTGACACCTGCGTGGCTTGCGGTACCTGTATGGGCGAGTGCCCTACCGGAGCTATCTCTGAAGGAGACGTTTACTCCATTGATCCCAACGTGTGCGTCGATTGCGGCACCTGCGCTGACGCATGCCCTATGGGCGCTATCGCACCCGGCGAGTAATCATCTTGTTTTCAGTGCTTTACGCACGGCATTCCAGAGGGTCCCGAAGGGCCCTTTTTTTATGCCCCGGCCTGTCTGCCGGGCTTTACGAAGCCCACTGATTCTCCGCTGATTACCGAGGGGGACAGCTTGAGCTGGGAAGAAGCCTGTCCGCGTGAATCCATACGCTCGAAAAGTATCTTTACGGCCAGCGTGGCCATATCTTCCACAGGCTGTCCGATACGTGTCAGCGGAGGGTCCATATAGTCCATGTAACTGTAGTTGTCGAAGGAAACGAGGGAAATGTCTCCCGGTATGCGTAACTTAGCTTCCCTCAGAGCTTTGAGTACCCCTAAAGTAATAGTGTTCGAGAGCGAGAAAATGGCGCTCGGAGGGTTCTCGCCCGCCAGCATGATACGGGCTTCCGTATAGCCGTTCTGGATGGAGAATTCGTTGCCGGTGACGCTGATGAATTCCCCGCATCTCTCTTCATCCATCGCGTCAAGGTAGCCGCGCACCCTTTCGTTGTTCGGGGTTGACAGCGGCGTGCCCTGAATGCAGGCTATATTTCTGTGTCCGTGGGAGAGCAGGAAACGGGTGGCGTCGTAGCCTCCCTTGAAGTTGTTGGTGGATACAAACGGGAGGGCGGAATTCTCGTAGTAGCGGTCAATCAGGACTACGGGAACGATGTCTATGTCAACCTTTTCCAGAAACTTAGGATCCTGCCCGCAGGGGGCGGCCAGGATGCCGTCTACCTGACGGGATACGAGCTGCGCCACACCGTCATTGAACGTGGCCGTATCTTCCATTGTATCAATGACTATCGTAGTGTATCCGCGACGTCTGCACTCGGTGATTACAGTGCCTGCCATCTCGGCGAAATAGGGGTTCGTGAGGGCGGGGAGAAGGAGGCCGACGGTGCGCGTTTTCTGCCTCCTCAGGCCCTGCGCCACAAGGCTTGGAGAGTAGTTGCAGCGCCTGGCTTCGGCCTTTACTTTTTCGGCGGTTTCCGGGGAAATCCGGTACTTTTCGGCGTTGCCGCTGAGCACCCTGGAAACCGTGCTTACAGAGATTCCAAGCCGCTTCGCCATTGATGTCAGGTTTTCTTTCATCCCTTTTTGCGCAAATTTTGTGCAGGCTGTCAGCCCAAAAAAGGCTTTTTTATATAAGTTACGCTTGTTTTCGGCCGCGAAATTTCTCAAATTGCAACGTTAACCGCACAAACGTTTGCGCAAATATATTAAAAATTAATAACCGATGAAAAAAATTATCGTAGCAGGCAGTTCGAACGTCGATTTTACGGCTCGCGTATCGAGTCTTCCCAAACCGGGCGAAACCATAGGCGGAGCCAAACTTATGCAGGCCAACGGCGGCAAGGGAGCCAACCAGGCCGTGGCCGCGGCAAGGCTCGGGGCCGACGTCCTGTTCGTCACCTGCCTTGGCAATGACG
>JAFSVP010000151.1 GCA_017444905.1 Bacteroidales bacterium | reverse complement strand
GGCTACGCGTCTGCGCTCCTTCAGCGGGTTGATTCTGTTAATCTTGATGCGGCAGCGCCTGAGCTTCCCGGTGTCCGGGTGGAGGGCATAGAACGATATGTACCATTCCTTGCCCTCCGTGAGGGAACACTCGCGAAAATGTATATACGGCGTGGGAGCGAAAAGCATTTTTTTTCTTCCGGCAAGTTCCCTTACAATGTCGTAAAGGGTACCGTCGGAAGTTGGGACGTTTGTCCCGATTTTGTCCCGGTGAATCTCCGAAAATGGCTTAAATTGTTGTGCTTTAAGCTGTTGTCGGAATCCAGCGGAAAGACAGGGATTCGAACCCTGGAGCCGCTTTAGGCGGCCACACGCTTTCCAGACGTGCCTCTTCAGCCACTCGAGCATCTTTCCTTAGCGGCTGCAAAGTAATAACTTTTTTAGGAAATCTGCAAATATTTAAACAGTTTCTTAACTTTGCAGGTCTATGGGCACGGTCCGCGAAACACTTACTCTCGAAGATGCCAGGAGGCTTACGGGCCCCCTGGCGTTCAATCTGATGCTGAAGCCTGCCGGGTCGCTGTGTAATCTCGACTGCGCATACTGCTATTACCTCGACAAGTCGGAAATTTACGGAGGCCGTGAGTCCAGGATGACAGTCGCCGACATTGAGCGCTATGTCCGTACATACATCGAATCCTGCGAGACTCAGGAAGTTACCTTCAACTGGCACGGAGGCGAACCTCTGATACTGGGCCTTGATTTCTATCGTAAGGCGGTGGAATTCCAGCATCTGTACGCCGGAGAAAAGACCATACGCAACACCCTTCAGACCAATGCCACGCTGATGACTCCCGAGTTTGCGTCATTCTTTGCCCGCGAGCATTTTCTTCTTGGCGTATCGCTCGACGGCCCGCCTGAGATTCACGACCGGTACAGGCGCGACCGCGGGGGAGTCCATACTTCACGCAAAGTCATCGAAGGCATACGACGGCTCTATGACGCAGGCGCCGAATATAACATAATGGCCACGGTGAACAGGGCGTCGGAAGGCCGCGGACTCGAAGTCTACAGCTTTCTCAAGGGCCTCGGAAGCGCTTTCATACAGTTTTCGCCGGTGGTGGAGCACGTCGTGTACCCCGCAGGAAGGAACTCGAGGCCCCGGATAGTGGCCCCTTCCGAACTCGGTGCGGAGCTTGCGCCGTGGTCGGTAAGTGCGACGGGCTACGGGCGCTTCCTGTGCGACATTTTCGACTACTGGGTTCGCCACGACGTGGGCCGCGTGTTCGTGAACGTGTTCGACTGCACCCTTGCCAACTGGTGCGGCGTGACGCCGGGTACCTGCAGTTTTGCCGAAACCTGCGGCGGCAACGCGGTGGTGGAACACAACGGAGACGTCTATTGCTGCGACCATTTTGTGTATCCCGAATACCTGCTGGGCAATCTTTACTGCGACTCCCTCGCCTCGATGATGCGCTCGCCCGCGCAGCTGAAATTCGGAATAGA
Organism: Bacteroidales bacterium; assembly: GCA_017444905.1. Taxonomy (GTDB): domain Bacteria; phylum Bacteroidota; class Bacteroidia; order Bacteroidales; family UBA932; genus Cryptobacteroides. The sequence continues at coordinate 15,176 of JAFSVP010000151.1, read as the reverse complement.
CAAGCGCAACTCCCTGCCCCGCAAATGCCTTCGCTGCGACGTCCTGCCTCTCTGCCACGGGGGCTGCCCCAAGCACCGCTTCAACAGCGACGAGCGCGGACAGACGGGCCTGAACGCCCTGTGCGAGGGATACCATATGTTTTTTACCCATTCCACCCCCGCGATGCGGCGTATGAAACAACTTCTTGAAGAGGGCAAGGCCCCCGCCCTCGTAATGCTATGAAAGAATCCCTGAAATCAGTCTTTCCAGTGCTTCTTGCACTGAGCGCGGCCCATCTTCTCAACGACCTTATGCAGGCCACGGTGGCCTCAAGCTATCCGATGCTGAAGGAGGACCTCGGTCTCAGCTTCGCCCAGATAGGCTCCATAACCTTCATCTACCAGATTGCCGCATCCGTTTTCCAGCCGGTCGTGGGGCATTTCTTCGACAGGCACAAATTCCCCGCAAGCATACCGCTGGCTACAACCTTCTCGATGCTGGGCGTGCTCGGACTGGCCTTCTCCGCCAGCCTGCCCATGGTATATGTCTCGGTCTTCACCATCGGTCTGGGTTCCTCCATCCTGCACCCGGAAGCCTCGCGCATCACCTCCCTCGCCTCCGGCGGGAAAAGGGGATTCGCCCAGTCGGTGTTTCAGGTGGGAGGCAACCTGGGCAGTTCCGCCGGGCCCCTTGCCGTAGCTCTGCTGGTAGCGCCTTTCGGGCGCGCGCGCCTCTGGTGCTTCGTCTTTTTCTCGATAGCCTCGTACATGGCCTGCGTACCCATAACGCGCTGGTTCTCAAAATATCTCTCCGCAGGGCCCGTTTCCGGCAAGAAAGCTGAAAAGCGCCGGAGGCCGCTTTCGATGCCCGCCACCGTAGGCGTTATAGTTCTGCTCTGCGTGCTGATTATTTCAAAATACATCTACCTTGAAAGCATAAAGAGCTACTATACTTTCTACCTTATAGAGCGATTCGGTCTGAGCATATCGGGCTCGCAGCTGTGCCTGTTCGCATTCCTGTTCGCCACCGCCGCCGGCATTATGCTGGGCGGGCCCCTGGGCGACCGCATAGGGCGCAAATACGTGATTTGGTTCTCCATCCTCGGAACGGCCCCCTTCAGTCTGCTGATGCCCGGGGCGTCGCTACCGGCCACCGTGGCCCTTAGTTTCGGAGCTGGATTCATTCTTTCTTCAGCATTCCCGTCAATCCTCCTCTATGCCCAGGAACTCCTTCCCAACAACCTGGGGCTGGTGTCGGGGTTGTTCTTCGGCTTCGCCTTCGGCATAGGAGGGATAGTGTCCGCCGTGCTGGGCAACTTCATCGACCGCGACGGCGTCGAGGCCGTATATCGCTTCGTGTCCTACACTCCGCTCATAGGCGTGCTGGGAGGTTTCCTGCCCGACCTGAGGAAAAGAGCCTGAGACCTTTCAAGGCCGGAACTTTTTTGCTATCTTTGTGAGATTTGTAAACTACTATAGTGACAAAATAATATTATAACACAAATGAAAGCCATTCAGTTTGGAGCCGGCAATATCGGCCGGGGTTTTATCGGGGCGGTGCTCGCCCGTGCGGGTTATGAACTCGTTTTTGCAGATGTGGTAGAAGACCTGCTCAAGCAAATCAACGAGCGCGGAGAATATACCGTACACGTATCCGACCACAACAGTTACGACTTTACAGTCAAGGGAGTACGCGCCGTCAACTCCGGCAGTGCCGAAGCCGTTGACGAGATTGCGACGGCCGATATCGTCACTACTGCCGTCGGCCTGCGTATCCTCAAGTTCGTGGCCCCCACGGTGGCAAACGGCATCGCTGCCCGCAAGGCTGCCTGCAATGAAGCTCCCCTCAACGTGATAGCCTGCGAGAACGGACTCAAGGCCAGCTCCCAGTTCAAGGAGCTCGTGTACGCCCAGCTTTCCGCCGACGTGGCCGCCTGGGCCGACGCTCACGTCGGATTCCCGGACGCGGCAGTCGACCGCATCGTTCCTCCCGTGCGCTGCGAAATCCCCCTGGACGTGGCCGTAGAGGAGTATTTCGAGTGGGACGTAGAAAGGAGCTCCTTCGCAGGCGAGGTTCCTTCCATCGAAGGTATGACCCCCGTAGATAATCTTCTGGCTTATGTGGAGCGCAAGCTCTTCACCCTGAATACCGGTCACGCCACTGCGGCATACCTTGGCAAGCTCAAGGGTATCAGTACGATAGGGGATTGCGTAGCCGACCCTGCCGTTTTCGCGGTAGTCAAGGCTGCCATGCAGCAGAGCGGCGAGGGCCTCGTGCGCAAGTTCGGCTTCGACCACGACGCCCACTTCGCCTATATCGAGAAGATACTCAAGCGCTTCAGCAATCCTTACCTTCGCGACGAGTGCGACCGCGTGGGCCGCGAACCCCTCCGCAAGCTCGCTCCCAACGACAGGCTCGTCCTGCCTATGCTTACCGCAAAGGGCTTCGGCCTGCCTTACGACAAGCTCCTCCTCGCCATAGGCGGCGCCCTGCATTTCGACAACCCCCAGGATCCCCAGAGCGTAGAGATGCTTGCTTCGATACGCGAAGCCGGGCTTGAGGCCACCGTCGTTAAATACACCGGCATCGACGCCTCCGACCCTCTCGTCGGCGAGATTGCCGCCGCTTACAAGGCTGTAGAGCAACTCTGACAGTAACCCGGGTATCCTGAAGCAGTTCAGTTACAAGTGAAAGCAAAAATCCAGCAGTTCGGCAGGGCGCTCAGCGCCATGGTCATGCCCAATATCGGGGCCTTCATAGCCTGGGGCCTCATCACTGCCATATTCATCCCCGGAGGATGGTGGCCGAACGAGAGCGTCGCGCAGCTCGTGTCGCCTATGCTCAAGTACCTGCTGCCCACTCTCATCGCCTTTACGGCAGGAAAGAACGTGGGCGGCTACAGGGGGGGCGTGGCTGGAGCCGTGGCGGCTATGGGAGTCATCATCGGCACCGATACTCCCATGTTCCTCGGCGCTATGATAATGGGTCCGGTAGCCGGATGGTGCGTCAAGCGCTTCGACGCCCTCGTGAAAGGCAAGGTGGGCGCCGGCTTCGAGATGCTGGTCGACAATTTCTCGCTCGGCATCATCGCCATGCTGCTGGCAATTGCGGGATATCTGCTTATAGGACACGCCGTTGCGTGGGTGACCAACGGCCTTTCTTCCGGCGTGAACTGGATGCTCGCCCATAAGTTGAACCCCCTGCTCGCCCTGCTGGTCGATCCTGCCAAGGTCCTGTTCCTGAACAATGCCGTGAACCACGGCATAATGACTCCCCTCGGCATACAGCAGGCAATGGAGGCGGGCCAGTCGATGCTCTTCCTGGTTGACCCCAATCCGGGCCCGGGCCTCGGCATCCTGCTTTCCTGCTGGGTTTTCGGCAAGGGAAATACCAAACAGTCGGCTCCGGGGGCAGTCGTAATCCAGCTTCTTGGAGGCATTCACGAGATATACTTCCCCTACGTCCTGGCACGCCCCATTCTGCTGCTTGCCATCATCGCGGGCAACGTGTGCGCCCTCAGCTTCTTCACGCTGGTGGATTTCGGCCTCGTGGCACCGGCTTCGCCAGGCAGCCTCATATCGATAATCCTCATGTCTCCGAGAGGCAAGACGCTTCTTGGCATTCTCGGAGTTCTGATAGCTACGGGCGTCTCCTTCCTGCTTTCAGCCCCTATGGTGAAGGCCCGTCCCGATTTCCAGGGCGAGTCTGAAGGCGGTCCCGCGCCTCAAACAGGAAATGCAGGAAATGCCGGCGGAGAGGCTTCCGTCCTTCCCTCGGCTACCGGCGCTGCTGCCGTGTCGAAAATAGTATTCGCCTGCGATGCCGGTATGGGCTCCAGCGCCCTCGGCGCCACCCGCTTCAAGGCGAGGCTGATGAAGGAAGGCCTGCAGCACATCCTCTGTACCAACAGCGCGGTGAGCGAAATCCCCGCCGACGCTTCCATCGTAATCTGCCAGAAAGAGCTTGAAGAACGGGCCCGCACCTCCGGGAAGCCGGTCATAAGCATCACCAACTTCCTTTCCGACCCTGCCCTCGACGCCCTGCTTGCAAGGCTGAAGGAGGGCGGTGCAGCCACTCCTCCTCCGCTGCTGCAGGCGGGATGCATCCTTACCGGACTCCCTTCCGAGAGCAAGAGGGATGCTATACTGAGGGCCGGCAGGCTGCTGTCGTCGGCAGGATACGTGTCGGAAGATTATCCCGAAGCGATGCTCCGGCGCGAAGAGACGGCATCCACCTATATGGGGATGGGTCTTGCGATTCCTCACGGAACGGCCGAAGCCAAGGCTTCCGTAAGGCACTCCGGAATAGCCGTGCTCCAGTATCCCGAAGGCGTTGATTTTGATGGAGAAAAGGCAAGGCTGATAGTTGCCGTAGCCGGCGTGGGCGACGAGCATCTTGAGATTCTCGCCCGCGTGGCCGGAGCTCTCGAAGACGAGGTTCTGCTGGAGAAACTCAGCACTACGGCCGACGCGGCTGAAATCCTTGACGCCCTCGCCTGAGCCATTTATGAAGACGAAAACCCTCAGCTGGAGATACAGGCTGCTGCCGCTGCTGTCGGGAGTGCTGCTCAGTATCCCCTGGCTCATTCCCCACTGCGGATACCTGGTACTTTTCGCCCTGGTGCCGCTGCTGGTCGCCGAGTATAAAGCGACTGAGAGCGGGGCGAAGGGCTTTATGTGGCGGCATTATGCCTGCTTCGTGCTGTGGAACGCCCTCACCACCTTCTGGGTGTGCAATGCCACACTTGCCGGAGGCATCTTCGCCATACTTGCCAACGCCTTGCAGATGTCGCTGATATTCGGGGTGTTCCGTCTTGCTCGAAGGAAAATCGGCGGCGCGCTCCCGTATGTGCTTCTGGCTGCGCTTTGGATAGCCTGGGAGCGCCGCTACCTCGTGTCGGGGCAGATTTCCTGGCCCTGGCTGGTGCTGGGCAATGCCTTCGCCCGCTCCACGAGGCTGGTCCAGTGGTACAGCATAACGGGTACTCTGGGCGGTTCGCTCTGGGTGTGGTGCGCTAATCTGGGCATATTCGCTTTGTGGCGCCTCTCTTCCGGGGGCGGGTGGCGCAAACTCACTGCTGCGGCAAAGGGTGCGGCTGTATCCGCCCTCGTCCTGCTGTTTGCCGGGCTTCCCCTGTGCTCCTTTATAATGTATTCTTCATATAAGGAAAGCACTGAGGGGAGCGTCGAAGTGGTGATTGGGCAGCCCAATCTCGACCCTTACAAGAAATTTACTTCGATGAGCCAGAGGGAGCAGAATGCCATCCTCCTGCGTCTCTACGACTCTGAACTTGCCTCAGGCTGTGCTCCAGACCTGCTTTTGGCGCCGGAGACTTTCTGCTCCGACGTGATTCTCAACGACGTGGAGCAGTCGCCGACAGTCCGGCGCTTCCGGCAGTATCTTGCCGACAAGCCCAATACCAGCCTTCTTTTCGGAGCGGCTACCAACGAAATTTTCCATACCCGCTCCGCTCCCGGATTGCTCAGCTATCCCTGGAACGACGGTTGGCGGGTGTCGCGCAACAGCGCCCTGATGCTTACCGCCGAAGGTGCCCCGGAAATCTTCCACAAGAGCAAACTCGTAGTCGGAACGGAGCTTACTCCGTATCCGGAGATATTCGTACCGTTCGACAATTTCCTCGGAAAACTTCTCGGCACCGGGCCCCTGATGGCCCGCGACGTGGGGCATGACGGGATTACCCTGATGCACCTTTCCGATGGCACGCCGCTTGGCTGCGCCATCTGCTACGAATCAGTTTACGGTGAATACTGTACGGGTTATGTAAAGGAGGGAGCCAGATTCCTTGCAGTGATTACCAACGATTCCTGGTGGGGGAACACCCCTGGATATAAGCAGCACCTGAGTTACAGCTCGCTCAGGGCCATAGAGCTCAGGCGCGACATAGCCCGCTGCGGCAACAGCGGCATCAGCTGCTTCATCAACGGCAGGGGAGACGTCCTCGGAGCAGGACCCTGGTGGGAGGAGGCCGTTCTGCGCGGAAGGGTGAACCTGAACAGCGCAACGACTTTCTTCGTCCGACACGGTGACGTGACCGGGCGCGTGTGCGTGCTTGCGGCCCTGCTGCTGTGCGCACTTCTACTTGTCCGTATTTTGCTCCCGAAGAAATAGTTCGTATATTTGCAGGCTATGCTTTCCGAAGTAATCAAGGCTATTCTAATCGGTATCATCGCTTCGGCGCCGCTCGGCCCTGTTTCGCTGCTCGTGATGCAGAAGACTTTCTGCTACGGCAGGGGAGCAGGTATGGCGGCCGGCATAGGCTCTGCTGTCATCGATACTCTGTACGCTCTGCTCTGCATCTTTGCGCTGATGTTCATTGAAGACTTCATCGAGCGCAACGAGGCCCTTATAATGCTCATAGGCGGTGCATTGGTGGTGACTATAGGTGCATCGATGTTCTTCCGCACCCGCATCAGGGAGGTCTCGCCCCGCCTGACTTCGAAGTCGAAGGCCGTGCAGTACGCCGGGCAGGCTGCGCTCTGCGCCCTTGCCAACCCCGGTGCCGTGGCCTATATGTTCGCGCTGATGACGCTTTTCCGTATCGATCCGGCAGGTATCCACTGCCCCGTGTGGATGGTAGTGCTCTTCGTGTTCGCCGGAGCTTTCCTGTGGTGGTTCGGCCTCGTGCTCGCCGCCGACAGGCTGCGTGAGAATTTCAAGCTTGAAACCCTGTCTCGCATCAACAAGGGTGCCGGCGCCGTAGTGGTGGTGTTCGGCCTCGTGCTCGTCGTGCGCGGCATAATCCTTTTGGTCTGATATGGCTGAAAAGAAGAAAATACTGTCTAACTGGATAGTCCGCAACCTCCTTATGGGCGCGGCTTTCATCCTGATATTGACGCTGGCTGTCACGCTTTTCCTGTCAATCCGCACGCGTCACGGCAAGGAGGTGACTGTCCCCGATTTCTCGAATATGAGCGTCGCCGAGGCTTCCTCGGAGGCAGGCCGTTCCGGCCTCAAGGTAGTCGTTTACGACTCCGTGTTCGTGAAGCGTATGCAGAGGGGCGCAGTCGTGAGCCAGCTTCCGAAGGCAGGCGACAGGGTGAAGCCCGGGCGCAAGATAGAGCTTACCATCAACTCGGTGGTGCCCAAGAAAGTGACTATGCCCGACCTCGTGCACGTGCCCCTGAGGCAGGCGAGGGCCGAACTGAATTCGCGTGGTTTGGTGCTCGGGCGCCTCAGCTACGTGAGCGATATGGCCACCAACATAGTCCTCCGCCAGAAATACCGCGGTACCGACATAGCTCCGGGCCGTGAGCTTTATTCCGGTTCCGTCATCGACCTCGTCCTCGGTCTCAACGGCGGCGAATCGCAGACCTACGTACCCGATATGCGGGGGGTGAAATATCTCAGCGCGGTTGACGCCATCCACGACAACGGACTCAATATCTCGGCCCTGCGCTTCGACGAGACCGTCACCAACTACACCGACTCCCTGAACGCCGTAGTCTATATGCAGCGTCCGGCTGCATCCGGCACTCCCGTCATAATGGGTGCATCCGTATCGCTCTTCCTTACTCTCGATGCTGATAAATACAGACGTTGACGAGCTCATCCCCGACGGTGAGCAGGAAATGTTCGAGCATTTCCGGATGACTGTCGACCCCGGGCAGTCTCCCGTCCGCATCGATAAATATATGTCTTCGCATATGGAGGACACTTCCCGCAACCGCGTGCAGTGCGCTATCCGCGAGGGCTTCGTGCGCATAGGCGGAAAGCCCGTGAAATCCAATTACATAATCCGTCCGGGCGAGGTGATTTGCTTTGTGATGCCCTATCGCAGGAGGGGAGTGGAGATTCTCCCCCAGGACATCCCCCTGGACGTGGTCTATGAAGACGACGACGTGCTTGTCGTGAACAAGCCTGCCGGAATGGTGGTGCATCCCGGGCACGGGCATTTCGAGGGTACGTTAGTCAACGCCCTTGCTTTCAGGCTCGGCATCTCGCAGGGCCCCGACGGCGAAGACGAGCGTATGGGCATCCTCGTACACCGCATCGACAAGGATACCAGCGGCCTGCTCGCCGTGGCAAAGAACGACGAGAGCCAGCTGAACCTGGCCCGCCAGTTTTTCGAGCATTCCATCGACCGCCGCTACCAGGCGATTGTCTGGGGCGACCTAAAAGAAGACGAGGGGACGGTTGACGCTCCGCTCGGGCGCGACCCCTCGGACCGTCTGCGCTTTACCGTAGTTGACGACCCCGATAAGGGCAAAAGGGCGGTTACGCACTGGCGCGTGCTTCAGCGCTTCGGCTTCGTCACTCTCGTTGAATGCCGTCTTGAAACCGGCCGCACCCATCAGATAAGGGGACATATGGCAAGCCTCGGGCATCCCATTTTCGGCGACGAGCGCTACGGCGGCACGGAGATAAGGCAGGGGACCATCTATTCGAAATACAAGCAGTTCATACGCAACTGCTTCGAGATTTGCCCGCGCCAGGCCCTGCACGCAAAGACGCTCGGCTTCGTGCATCCCCGTACCCGCAAATGGATGCAGTTCGATTCGCAGCTTCCCGCCGATATGACGGCCCTTCTGGCCAAATGGACTTCCTACACCCGCACTGCGGACGAATAGCCCCGATCTGAAGATAAAAAGAAAGGCCCTCTATTCGAGCGCCTTTCCTTCTTTGTCATAGAATTCAAACTGCAGGATGCTGAAATCAGTAACTTCCTCTACTTTCAGCTTGCACTTGTACTTGCGTTTCCACTTCCGCACGAAAGAATTGAATCCCCGGGTGATGTACGCCCCGAGTATCGGGCTCACTTTCAGCGTGAACTGCCTGTTTGCAACCTGTTCGCACAGGTCGGCGAGCCGGCGTTCAACCTGCTCGTCCGCCACTACTGTGGAAGCAATCTTGCCCGTGCCGTGGCACAGGGGACACTTCTCGGTGGTGTTGATTTCGGTAACCGGACGGATGCGCTGACGGGTAATCTGCATAAGGCCGAACTTGGTGAGGGGCAGCACGTTGTGCTTGGCCCTGTCGCCAGCCATAAGCTCATTCATATACTTGTAGAGCTCGTTGCGGTGCTCGGGAGTGTCCATGTCGATGAAATCGACTATGACTATGCCTCCCATGTCGCGCAGCCGCAGCTGGCGGGCAATCTCTTCGGCCGCGAGTTTGTTTACCTCGAAGCTGTTTTCCTCCTGGTCGTTGGTCTTGGCACGAATTCCGCTGTTGACGTCTATCACGTTGAGGGCCTCGGTGGTCTCGATTACGAGATAGGCGCCCTGCCTCATCGGAACCACCTTGCCGAACGAACTCTTGATCTGGCGGGTTACCTCGAAATGGTCGAAGATGGGTTCCCGTCCGTCATAGAACTTGACGATTTTTTCCTGTTCGGGAGAGATGAGAGAGATGTACCTGCGGGTCTCTTCGTAAATCTTTTCATCGTTTACGTAAACGTTGGTGAACGAGTCGTTCAGCAGGTCTCTCAGGACAGTGGTGGTCTTGGAATACTCCGTGAAGAGCAGCCCCGTGCCTTTGTTTTTGGCGATACGCTTCCAGGCACCTTCCCATTTCTCTATCAATGACTTGAGCTCAGCTACAAGGACTGCGGCGGAACTGCCTTCAGCGGCCGTGCGGATGATTGCGCCATAGTTCGGGGGAAGTATGTTGCCCACAAGCGTTTCAAGCCTTCGCTTTTCCTCTTTCGAGGAAATTTTCTGGGAAACGCTCACCTTCCTGGCGAAGGGGAGCAGTACGATGTTGCGTCCTGCCAATGAAATCTCCGCAGTCAGCCGGGATCCTTTCGTGGAAATCGGTTCCTTGACAATCTGGCATATTATCATCTGACCCTGCTGCAGGAAGTCTTCGATGCGCCCTTCCTTGGCAAGGGGCTCTCCTACGGTAATGCTTTTGAAGAGCTCCGCCAAATTGCGGTTGGGGTTGCTTTCCCTGACGAACCTGTCGAAGGCGTCGAAGTGCAGTCCCAGGTCGAGATAATGTATGAATGCCTCCTTGCTGTCGCCGATGTCCACAAAAGCGGCGTTCAGTGCGGGAAGTATCTTCTTGACTCTGCCAAGATACACGTCCCCCACCGAAAAACCATGACCCTTGCTCGATTCCCTGTTGAGTTCGATAAGCCGGTGGTTTTCCATCAGCGCTATCCGTACCTCAGCAGAGCCCACATCGACCACAAGGTCTTTTTCTAACTTTTCGGACTCCATTTTCGGACAGTTATAAAACAAAAGGCCTGCCGGATCTCCCGTCAGGCCTTTTGCGACTATTTCTTCTTGTGTCTGTTCAGGCGGAGACGCTTCTTGCGTTTGTGCGTCGCCATCTTGTGCCTTTTATGCTTCTTTCCGTTGGGCATATTATAATAGAGTTAGATTACTTCTGCTCCTGGAGCTCGGCGATGAAAGCCTTGGAAGGCTTGAATGCTGGAATGTCGTGCGCAGGGATGGTAATGGTGGTCTTCTTGGTGATGTTGCGCGCGGCCTTCTGAGCCCTGTGCTTGATGATGAAACTGCCGAATCCACGGAGATATACGGGCTCATTCTTCACGATGGAACCCTTGATAGCCTCTACGGAAGCCTCAAAAACACTCTGAACTGTTACTTTTTCAATGCCGGTAGCCTTTGCGACCTCATTAACGATTTCTGCCTTTGTCATAGTTGGTGTTGGTTTATAATGTTGTAAACCCTTTTGAGTTGGGACACAAAAATAGAGTTAAATCTCCAAAAATCAAAATTTTTAGTTCTTTTTTCTTTGGCACGGAGATTGACCATATATATAACCGCCGTATTCCGGCGCTTTTTACTGACATTTTGGCAAAAAATATGAAGCAAGATATCAATATCATCCCCGTAGTGCAGGGAGAGGCCTTTTTCAAGATTGACGAATCCCAGCTCCCCGACGTTCTGCCCATACTGGCGCTGCGCAACGCGGCCATCTTCCCCGGTGCCGTTTACCCTGTAACCATAGGCAGGGACAAGTCCATCAAGCTCATCCGCGATGCGGAAGCGGGCAACTTCTTCATCGGCGCCGTCCCCCAGAAAGACGTGAACGTCGAAGACCCGGCCGGTGACGACCTCTACCGTTACGGAGCCGTCTGCCGCATCCTCAAGACCCTCGAGCTCCCCGACGGCACCCTCACCGCCATACTCCAGGCGTTCAAGCGGATAGAGATAGACAGCATAGCGTCTTTCAACCCCTATATCACCGCGCGCGTGTATTACAGGCCGGAAATCAGCCCCGACCAGGACCTCCCTTCGGTCAAGGCCCTTTCCGAGGCGCTGAAAGACAAGGCGGTGCAGGTGCTGCGCTCCACTTCGTTCGCCTCCAAGGAGTCGATAGGGGCGGTGAAGGCAATAGACCATTTCGATTTCCTCGTCAGCTTCATCGCAACCACCCTCGAAGTCGAGAACTTCAAGGACAAGATGGAGCTCCTGCAGTATGACGACGTGCAGCAGAGGGCAATGAAACTGCTCTCGCTTCTCGACGTCCAGATTCAGCTTCTCACGCTCAAGCAGGACATCAACCAGAAGGTGAAGAGCGAGATTGACCAGCAGCAGAGGGAGTACTACCTCAACAACCAGCTGAAAACCATTCAGGAAGAGCTCGGAATGGACGATTCCGGCGACCTTGACAAGTTCCGCGAGCGCGCCTCGAAGAAGAACTGGCCCGAGGAGGTGGGCAAACAGTTCGAGAAGGAGCTCTCGAAACTTGAGAAGTACAATCCCAACTCGCCTGACTACAGCGTCCAGTACAACTTCCTGGAGTTTATGCTCCAGCTCCCCTGGAACGAATGCAGCAAGGACAATCTCGACCTTGAAAATGCGCGAAAGGTGCTCGACGAGGACCATTTCGGCCTCGACACCGTGAAAGACCGCATTCTCGAATACCTCGCAGTACTTAAGCTGAAGGGGAATATGAAGTCGCCCATTCTCTGCCTCTACGGGCCTCCCGGAGTGGGCAAGACCTCGCTCGGCAAGTCGATAGCCCGCGCCCTCGGACGCAAGTACGTGCGCATAGCCCTCGGCGGCATGCACGACGAGGCTGAAATCCGCGGCCACCGCAAGACCTACGTCGGGGCCCTTCCCGGGCGCATCCTGAACGGCATCGCCAAGGCCGGAACTTCCAATCCGGTAATCGTGCTCGACGAAATCGACAAGCTCAGCTCCGACTTCAAGGGCGACCCGTCGTCGGCCCTCCTCGAAGTTCTCGATCCCGAGCAGAACAACACCTTCCACGACAATTATCTCGACATCGACTACGATCTGGGGAACGTTATGTTCATCACTACGGCCAACGGCATTTCTTCGGTCCAGCCGGCGCTCCTCGACCGTATGGAGGTAATCAACGTCACCGGCTATCTTGCCGAAGAGAAGCTTGAAATTGCCCGCAACTTCCTGCTGCCCAAGCAGCTGAAGGAGCACGGCATCGACCCGAAAATTCTGAAAATCAGCAAGCCCGCCCTCAAGGCCATAAACGACGAATACACTCACGAAAGCGGAGTCCGCGGCCTCGAGAAGCAGATTGCAAAGATAGCCCGCGTCACGGCTAAGAAGATTGCAATGGAGCAGGAATATCCCGACACCATAAAACCCTCGCACCTGAAGGAGTACCTGGGCCTGCCTACCAACTTCCACGACCTTATCAAGGGCAACGAGGCTCCCGGCGTCGTCACCGGACTTGCCTGGACGCAGATGGGAGGCGAAATCCTCTTCGTCGAGAGCTCGGTGAGCACCGGCAAGGGCGTGATGACGATGACCGGCAATCTGGGCGACGTTATGAAAGAGTCGGCCACCATAGCCTACCAGTATATCAAGGCCCATCCGGAGATGGCCAAGATGGACTACAAGACCTTCTCCGAGAAGGATATACACGTGCACGTGCCGGAGGGCGCCACGCCCAAGGACGGCCCGTCTGCAGGTATCACGATGGTGTGCTCGATGGTGTCGGCCCTTCGCGGCGAGGCTCTTCGCAAGGGTATCGCGATGACTGGCGAGATGACTCTCCGCGGCCGCGTGCTGCCTGTCGGAGGCATAAAGGAAAAGATACTTGCCGCCAAACGCGCCGGCGTCACCACAATTGTCATTTCAGAAGACAACCGCAAAGACGTCGAGGATATCAAGCCGGTATATGTCGAGGGGCTTGAGTTCCACTATGTCAAGAACATAGCCGACGTGGTCGGCTTCGTGTTCGAGGAAGGCACAACAGCCTAGAACAGGGTAGGGTGGCTTTCTTCAAGGCCCCTGAGGACCCTCTCCATAACTGACTGGCGCATAAGCGCCGACCTCGATCTCAGCTTGAACCGGCGGCAGTATTCCTCTATTGCCGCCAGTTCTGCTTCATTGAAGAAAACGGTCTTGCGGTGGGTCCGTTTCAGCGACTCCTTCTGCTTGTCGAAGTACGCCGGATCGACATTGATTTTCTTAGTTGTTTTTCGCTTGGCCATAGTACTCGCCGATATAGAATATCATTTCTTCAAGTGATTCGATTTCAAGCCTGCGCCCAAGAATCTCGCCGTCGGTGTCGGTAATGAGCAGGCGGGGCGTTGAAGTGACGCCGTACAGCCGCAGGTAGTCGCTCGTTATTTCAGGGTCCCAGATGTGCAGGATGCGCACGTTGCGGTTGCGAGTCCGAAAGTCGCGGCGGAACTTTCTCCATGCCTTTTTGTCGGAGCCGCAGTAAACGGCGTAGAAAGTGGTGGGGAAGCTGATTTTGTCCAGAACCTGAGGCATCAGTTCCGCCTCCAGCCTGCATTTGCCGCAACCGGTGTCGAAGAAGAACAGAATCGAGTGCCTGCCGTCGTCCTGCGGAATGGTGATGTTCTTCCCGCAGGGGCTTTTCATCACCGCGGAGGGAGCCTTCATACCTATTAAGGTAGAGCGGTTGAAGGTGGCGAAGATGTCGGCCTCGAGGCGGTCGAATTCGCTCCTCATCGCTATCTTTCCGGGCTTGAACCAGTTGTCGTAAATGTGGATGGCCACGGCTTCGTCGCCCATTACGGGGGAGTCCTTGTAGCGGTCGTACAGGCTCAGGGCTATGTGCCGTGAGAGCAGCGAATCGCCTACGGACCCTATCAGGAAGTCGCATTCGCCCTCTTTCAGGCTCACGCTCTCCCTCTCGATGGCACTGCAGTAGTTCTCCAGCATCGTGTCCAGCTTTGCGAAAGCGGCGCTGTCCTTTTGCTGCAGGGTGCTGTCTCTGCAGGGGAGGACCGCCAGTACCAGCGGCATCAGTGCCGTGATTAGACTCATATCGCAGGAGGAAGTATGACACCTTCGGGCTCGAAGAGGGAAGTGTCGCCCTTGTGACGCAGCAGGTCGCGGACGGCGGAAGACGATATGTGGGCGAATTCCTGCGCCGTGGGGATGATTATGGTCTCGATATCGGGGGCAAGCCTGCGGTTGGCGTCGGCAATCGCCCTTTCGTTCTCGAAATCAAGCATATTGCGAACTCCGCGCACTATGTGCCTTATGCCCAGCGCGTGGCAGACGTCCACCGTGAGGCAGTCGTATTCGATAATGCGCACGTGCTCCATACCTTTGGTGGCCTGACGGATGATGTCGAGCTTGGCGGCGTTGTCGAAAAAACCGCGCTTGTCCTGGTTTACGCCAACGGCGACTACCACTTCGTCGAAGATGGTGAGGGCCCTGCGGAGTATGTTCAGATGACCCGAGGTAAAGGGGTCGAAGGAGCCTGGGAATAAAGCAGTTTTTGCCATAACACGCAAATATAGCCATTTTTATTATCTTTGCGCTATATGGTGGTAAAGATTGAAGAAAGCTGGCGCGAGGCTCTGGCCTCCGAATTTGACAAGCCGTATTTTGCCGAACTCTCGGCGCACCTGCACGGCGAGAAGGCCGCAGGAGCCTGTATTTTCCCTCCCGGAGGGCAGATTTTCAGGGCTTTCGACCTCTGTCCGCTGCAGCGGGTGAAGGTGGTGATACTAGGCCAGGACCCTTATCACGGCGACGGCCAGGCGATGGGCCTTTCGTTCTCGGTGCCCGACGGTGTGCCGGCTCCGCCATCCCTCAAGAACATTTTCCGCGAGATTGAAAGCGACCTTGGTGTCAAAATGTCAGGTTCTCCCAATCTGGAGCCGTGGGCAAGGCAGGGCGTGCTTCTGCTGAACGCGGTGCTTACCGTGCGGAGGGGCGAGCCCGCTTCCCATTCCGGAATTGGCTGGCAGCGCTTTACCGATGCTGTGATAAGTTGCATTTCCGAGAGGCGC
>JAFSVP010000150.1 GCA_017444905.1 Bacteroidales bacterium | reverse complement strand
TGGGCCGTTCTTGTGGATGAACAGCTCAAAAAACGAATCTCGTCCACAAAATCATCCTTTTTTGAGGACGAGAGAGGCCGATTGGCCTTTGGGTTAGAAAAAGTAAAGAGAGTGACCAATAATCGCTTATTAGTCACCCTCGCCTGTATTTTGCAGTCAGATAGACTACTGCTCGTCCTGAAGACGGAGGTGCTGCACGTAAATCGCCTTCTGCTTTGCGATACGGCGCTTTACCGAAGGCTTCTCGAAATTCTTGCGGGAGCGGAGCTCGCGGACGGCCCCGGTCTTCTCGAACTTGCGCTTGAACTTTTTAAGAGCGCGCTCGATATTTTCGCCTTCTTTTACCGGTACGATAATCATTCTTTTATCACCCCCTTTTCTTTCAAACAGGGCGCAAAGGTAGAAAAAATTTTTATATTTGCACTCCTTACCACAACAATTATGAAGAAAATTCTCTCAATCATCATTCTGGCGCTTAGCGCAGTCGCCGCCTTTGCGGTAGTTCCCCACGGGCAGGTAGTTCCCGACATTCCCGGATATATCACCCTCAAGGGCGATTTCCACATTCACACCAATTTCTCCGACGGTACCGTATGGCCCGTCACGAGGGTTGACGAAGCCGTTTACGACGGCCTCGACTTCATCTCCATCACCGACCACCTCGACACCCGTCACCAGCATATGGTGAAGGACTTCGGAGCCTCCGTGGACGTGAATACTTCATATAATATCGCTGCAAAGGCCGGTAAAAAGAACAATCTGATTGTTATTCACGGCGCCGAGCTTACCAGGGGCACGCGCATCTTCCCCGGGCATTTCAACACCCACTTCATCAAAGACGCAGCTCCCATAGCCGCGGCGGCGGAAGCTCACGACGGCAAGTACGGTAGCAACGAACGCCGTCAGGAAGAAGAGGCCGTGCGCGCAGGCGTCAAGGCTGCCGCGGAACAGAATGCCTTCATTGTCTGGAACCATCCCGTATGGGAGATGCAGGCCCGTAACGAGACCATAATGTGGCCCATCCACGAAGAGCTCATCGAGGCCGGCCTCGTGCACGGCATCGAAGTTTACAATAACTTCTCGGGCTACGACGCCGATGCCTTCCACTGGGCCATCCAGCGCAACCTTGCCATAGTCACGGGCACCGACGCCCACTATCCCATGTTCACCGGAGTCGATTACGAGAAGGGCGAGTACAGGCCCGTTACACTCGTCTTCGCCCGCGAGCGCTCCGCCAAGGGCATACGCGAGGCTCTCGAGAGCCGCCGCACCGCCGCCCTGTGCGACGGCTGCGTTTACGGCCACGACGCCATTCTGGGAGACCTCCTTGCAGCCTGCCTCGAAATCAGCGACATAAAATACAGCGAGAAGAAGGTTAGCTTCACCCTTCGCAACCGCAGCACCATCCCCATCGAGCTTGCCAAGGCTCCCGGCAGCGAGCAGCTTACCTACGTGCGATGGATAAGGATTAACGCGGGCGAGGAAGTGAAAATGACGGTAAACGGCGCCGACAGCCGCAAGCCCATAGGCCTCAAGGAGTTCGACGTGAACTTCTTCGTGAACAACTGGCTCGTGGACGCAGGCGTTCCGCTCAACATGGCATATCATTTTGCATATGACAAATAAAATTGCTAACTTGCAGCGTTGTTATGATTTTTTACTTTCAACACAATAACTAGTTATGTTCAAAAAGTCATTCATCGGAGCTTATGAGGCTCCTGTTTGCGAAGTCTGCTACAGCGTAGTTGACGCGGTTCTCTGCGAAAGCCCCTCGGCCAACACCGAGGAATTCGGCGGAACTACGGACTTTATCTGGTAATCTTTAAATTGCAGAACAGATGAAAAAAGCATTGTTTTTTGCTGCCGCCGTCGCGGCCCTCATCTCCTGCAGCAAGGAGATTGCCCCCGTCGAGTCCAGTGACATTCCCGAAGGATTCGTAGAACTCACTCTCACCGCCCGCATGGACGCGGGCAACAAGGCCGTCCTCGACGGTACCATCATCACCTGGCAGGCCGGCGAGGAAGTCGCCGTGTTCACCTCGGCCAGCACCGCTCCCAACAAGTTTACCGTAAAGGAAGCCGACTGGGACGAGGTCACCATTACCGGTGCGGTTCCTGCCGGAGCCACCAGCTTCATCGCCGCTTATCCTTACAAGCACGCGGTTTCCTGCAGCGGCTCCCAGGTCCAGATGACCATCCCTGCGTCTCAGACCGTTCCCGACGGAGCCTGCTGCGACCCCGACGCCCTTATGTCGGTCGCTTATTTCCCCAGCGCTTCTGCCAGCGGGGTTGTTTTCCGCAACGTCTTCTCGCTCATTGAGTTCAACGTGAACGCAGCCGATATCGAGAGGGCCAAGTTCATCACTGGCGAGGCCGGAGGATTTTCCGGAGACGTCACCGTGAACGTCAGCACCAGCGGCGCTCCTACCGTCAGCGGCGCTACCGGCTCCGTAGAGGTGTGCGCGGCTTCTACCTTCACCAAGGACCAGTCCTATTTCGCAGTGGTTGCTCCCGGTACAATCGACGGCCTCACCGCCAATATTTACAAGGGGACCTACAAGTCGGTCAAGACTTCCGAAACTTCCTGGCCTATGGCCCGTAACGAGGGCGTAAACCTCGGCAACATAGCGAAGAACGCCAACTGGAAGTTCGCCGTCATCAAGACCGCCAACGACCTGCGCACCTTCCTCGGCCAGGCTTCCACCTATGAGGCTACCGACGAGATTGAAATCGGCGACGACCTCAACCTCTCAGGCGTCACCGTCACTTCCGCCGCTTCTTTCGCCGGCGTACTCGACGGACGCGGATGCTCCATCAAGAACTGGACTTCCAAGGGCGTTACCCTCTTCGAGGTGAATACCGGCGTCATCAAGAACGTCGTTTTCGACAGCAGCTGCAAGTTCACCGCCCCCACTTCTCTCGGCACGGGCTTCGGCTTCCTCGCTGCCAGTAACTCCGGCCAGGTTATCGGATGCGTCAACAATGCTGCCGTCACCGGCACCGTCACCTTCGGTACCGAGGCTTATCTTGCTCCGTTAGTTGGCAACGTCACCGGTGGCGCCCTCGTTTCGAACTGCGTGAACAACGGTAACGTTACCATTACCTTCACTCCTTCCGAGTCCAATACTACCTATTTTGGCGGCGTCACCGGAAAGATTGACTCCGCCACCATCGAAGGCTGCGAGAATCACGGCGACCTTACTTATACCGCCAACGCAACGACTCCCAAGAACTTCTATGTCGGCGGCGTTACCGGTTCCACCAACTCCACCTCGCAGGCTAACTACTGCAAGAACTACGGCAAGGTTTATTTCAAGACTCCTTTCGGCCAGGCTGCAATGATCATGGGCGGCGTTACCAGCTACACTGCCGGTACCATCACAGGGTGCGAGAACTACGGCGACGTAAGCTATGTTTCCGACAAGGATATCAAGGCTACCCTCGTAGGAGGTATTGCCGGGTACTGCGCCAAGGCCATCAAGGATTGCGTCAACGAGGGCGCAGTGCTCGTTCAGGGTACCGCTTTCGACGGCCGTAACAGCATCGGCAACTATAACGGAACCAAGTCCAAGTTTACGGCTTCTATGGTGGTTGCGGGTATCTGCGCCGGCGGTGCTCCCTGGAATACCGACGTCTATAATTTCAGCGCCGACAACTGTACCAACAAGGGCAGCGTCACTCTCCGCTACACCGCTATGGACACATGGTCCACCAACAAGCCTTCATCCGACGCCCGTCATCGCGTGGCCGGTATCATTGCCGATGCCGCAGGCCCCGTTTCCAACTGTAATAACAGCGGAGCCATTACCTGCGACTTCAAGGCTTCCGCCGGCGATGGCTGGATCGCCCCTTCTGCAGGCTACACCGTCTATATGGCAGGTATCGTAGGTGCCAACTACAATTCCGTCAACCAGGCCGAGTGCGACATCACCGGCTGTACCAACAGCGGCAAGATTACCTACAATTCCCAGAGCGGCCATATGAAGACTTACAACGCCATCGGCGGTATCGTAGGCTGGCCCGGAAAAGAGGATGCCGCCCGTACCACTGCCTGTACCGACTGCACCAACAGCGGTGATATCATCGTCAACGCAGGCGTGAAGAATCGTGCCGGCGGTATCAGCGGCGCTTCGACCACTGTAAAGAACTGCACCAACAGCGGCCGCGTCTATGCCCAGAAGACCCATATCGCATCCAACCTCGGAGGCGTCATCGGCTTCCTCGGCCAGGGCCTGGCATTCACCGGTAACAAGAACACCGGTACCGTCGAGACCGCGCTCGACCTGCTGAACGACCTTTCCCATACCGAGACTGATGCTGGTGGCGCTGAAGTCACCTTCACTACCTACGGAAGCCTTGGCGGACTTATCGGCAGCCTCAGCGATGTAGGCTTCACTCTCTCCGGCAACGACGTGAACTGTACCATCATTCACAAGGGTACCAACGATAAGGGTATGGTAGTCGGTACTTTCATTGGTAAAACCAAGGCGGTTACTGCTTCCGGCAAGGCCGCAGGAAAGATTGGCGCTACTTCTTCGTCGCTTACCACTCTTACCTCTTCGAACTTCAGCAACTATCTGTACGGCACTACCAATTACGATTCTTCGGTACACAACTTCAGCTATACCTTCGGAAACTAGTTCCCCGTAGATAAGTCACTGAAGAAGTTCAGATATCGCAAGTCCCGGGCCGGCCCCGGGACTTGTTTTTTTGCTAAAGGCGGTATATCTTTGTAACAAAATTGTTTTGAGAATGGATACCCCTTTCATATACAATAAGCCCGTTACCGGCAGAAACTTCATCCCCCGCCGCACGGAGGCTTCAATACTTGCCAATCTCCTGAAAGAAGGCGAGAACGTCGTGATGTACGAACCTCCGCGCACCGGCAAGGACTCACTGCTGAACCAGGTTCTCTTCGATATGAGGCTTCAGTCGCGCCGATTCGAGGTGGTATCGCTGAGCCTTCTTAACGTAAGGAGCATAAGCGCCCTCTGCGTGCGACTCGGGAGCGCCCTCCTTCGCCCCTACGGCAATACCGCTCCGGAGTACGCCGCGCTCGTGGGTGAGCTTCTCTCCGGCACGCACTTCGTCTTCGACGAGCAGGAGTTCGGAGCTATGGGCAACATACTCTCGCTTGGCTGGGACCTTGGCGACGACGACCTCCGCGCCGTCCTCTCGCTCCCTTACAGGCTCTCGAGGCGCAGCGGCAAGTCGCTCTTCGTCAGCATCGACGATTTCCAGGACGTGATGAAGACCGAGGACGGCGACAAGGTATGCCGTACGCTGCAGGAGGTTTTCAAGTCCCGCACGCCGGAAGACAGGACTGCGTCCTATATATTAAAAGGCTCGCGCGTGAACGCGATGGACGAGATTTTCGGCCGCCGCAAGCTTTTCTGGCGCCAGGTCGAGAGGGTGAAGCTGCTCCCTATGGACGAGAGGGATATGGCCGACGTGGTGAACAGGGGCTTCCTCTCCGGAGGCAAGGTGATTGACCGGACGCTGGTTATAGGCGTATGCAAGCTCTTCAAGGGGCATCCGGGCTATGTAATGCATTATGCATCAATCTGCGATTCCCTTTCAAAGGGATATATGAACGAGCCCGTTCTCAACGAGGCTCTCTCCGACATAATAGCCATTTACGAGCCATGGTTCAAGGCTATGGTCGAAGATCTCACCACCTTTCAGCTGGGGCTGCTCAGGGCGGTGATAGACGGTCACGTGAAGTTCAGCGGAGCCGACGTCATACGGAAATACTCGCTTAATTCGTCGGCCAACGTGAACCGCCTCAAGGACGCCCTGTGCAAGAAGGAGATAATCTGGTTCGACGAAGAGGAAGTTCCGCACCTTACAGACCCCCTCTTTGAATACTGGGTAACTAAATACTTTTTTGAAATAAAATAAATTATTTCTATATTTGCCGTCCGTTTTATGACCGACAAGCCCGGAAAGAGCCGCCGCACAGGGCGGACGCTTGCGGTTGAAACTTTAAAAAGTTTTGTTTGATGTACGCAATCGTAGACATTGCAGGCCAGCAGTTTAAAGTAGAGGCTGGCAACGAAATCTTTGTGCAGAGGCTCGCCGACGCCAAAGGTGCTGATGTAGAGTTCAAGAAGGTGCTTCTCGTGGCCGACGAGGCCGGCGT
>JAFSVP010000149.1 GCA_017444905.1 Bacteroidales bacterium | reverse complement strand
GGCTCGACTGGCAGGCCATAGGCACCCGCGTGACAGGCAATACATTCGCCGGTCACAGCCTTTGCGACATTATGATAGAGGTCAGCCACGGCCCCTGTCTGGTGGACAACAACGTGATGCTTTCCGAGACCGCGTTCCTGGATATGTCCCAGGGCACCGCCTTCGTCCACAACCTCATCTGCGGCGACGTCACCTTCAGGCCGGTTCCCAACCGCTACACCCCGTATCACGCCCCGCATTCTACTGCCGTAGTGGGGGTGATGAGTTTCCCCGGAGGAGACGACCGCTACTACAACAACGTCTTCTACGGAGCCAAGAGGGGATTGAGCGTCTATGACGGTCAGCCTCCGTTCTACCCCGGTATCTTCCGTGATATGAACACGGTCACAATAGACGAAAGGATGCCGGAGGAGTTTGCCGAGAAGCTTCGCAACGGAACCGTTCCGGCCGGAAGCAACCAGGGCAACAATTTCTGGCTGCCGATGCATGTAGCCGGAAACGTCTACTACAACGGCACCCCGGGCTATAAATATGAGCAAGGCGCAGCCGTCGGCGGCAGCGAGCCTATGCCGGAACTGGTCTACCGCCAGGACGGCATCTATCTCAAGTTCACCCTCGACGCAGCCTGGAACCGCGCCCAGACCAAGTCTGTCGATACTCAGATGCTGGACAAGGCCTACTATACAGACAGCTACTTCGAGAACCGCGACGAGACTCCTCTGCGAATAGACCACGACTACGCCGGCGCCGCACGCAACTTCTCCGCCCCAAAGCCGGGACCCTTCGAGAACGCAACCGTAGGTAACAACGAAATCAAAATCTGGAGTTTCTGATAACCAGTCATTCCCGGCTTTGTCCGGGAATCTTTTTTTTTGTTAATTTTGAAAAAAATATAATAATCTATGGCAAGAAAGTATTTCGGGGCAAAGCCCCTCAGTTACCCCCAGCCAGTCCTCATAATAGCTGCATACGGCAAGGATGACGTTCCTTCCGCAATGAACGCAGCCTGGGGAGGCATATCTGATTACAAGGAAATATCGATGGACCTGAGCAAGGGTCACAAGACTGTCAAGGACATCCGCGAAAGGGGAGCCTTCACGGTAAGCATGGGTACCAGGGACCAGGTTGTCGCCTGTGACTATGTTGGTATGATTTCAGGAAACAAGGTTCCCGACAAGGTAGCCCGCGCCGGATGGCACGTGGAGAAATCTGCATTCGTGGACGCACCTCTCATAAAGGAACTGCCCCTGGCACTTGAGTGCAAGCTCATCTCATATGACGAGAAAACAGGCATCCTCACGGGAGAAATCGTTATCGTAAGCGCAGACGAGTGCGTCCTGGACGCAGAGGGCAACATAGACGTTGCCAAACTCGCCCCCATCACCTTCGATCCTTTCAACAACAAGTACATTGCCCTTGGCGACGTCGTAGGCAACGCCTTCAAGGACGGCCTCACGCTGTAGGTCATTTAGTTAATTATGGAAAACTTCTTCAGGTCATTGCTGATGGTGACGGGCGAGATGAGTCCGTATCTGCTGTTGGGCTTTCTGATAGCAGGTATACTGCACGTCTTCGTTCCAGCCCGTTTCTACTCACGATATCTGTCGCGGGACAACAAGTTTGCCGTACTGTATGCCGCTCTGCTTGGAGTTCCGCTTCCGCTTTGTTCCTGCGGTGTCATCCCCACGGCCATAGGCCTGAGGAATGAGAAAGCATCCAAAGGGGCTGTCGCATCATTCCTGATAGCAACCCCGCAGACGGGTATTGACTCCATCCTGGCTACTTTTTCAGTGCTGGGACTCGGTTTTGCAATCATACGCCCTGTAGCGGCGCTGGTGACCGGAGTATGCGGAGGTTTGCTGGTAAACCGATTCGTCCAGGATGATGATGACTTTTCTGCAATAGATTCTTCCTGCAGGGTGGAAAGAGGGAACAAGGTTTGGAGAGTCCTGCGATACGCCTATTTTGAAATGATCCAGAACATAGGGCTCAGACTCCTTATAGGCCTGGTGCTGGCGGCTATAATAAACGTGGCGGTTCCGGATGAGTTCTTCCTTCACTTCGGCTCCAATACGCTGCTGCAGATGCTGGTCATCCTGGTTGTAGCCATCCCTATGTATGTTTGTTCCACCGGAAGTATCCCCGTAGCGGCTTCACTCATAATGAAAGGCCTTTCACCTGGTGCGGCGCTGGTTATGCTTATGGCCGGACCGGCCGTCAACCTGGCGTCCATTCTGGTGGTAAGGAAAGCCCTTGGGAAACGCTTTACTGCCATATATCTGCTGGTTATAGTGGTTTTCTCCGTATTGTTCGGCCTTCTGGTCAATGCTTTGGGGATCAGCATTCCCGCTATGGCAGGCCACAGTGCCCACCACGCAATGGATTCCGCCACGCCCGGTACGTTCAGGATCCTTTGCACGATTGTATTATCTCTATTAATAATCTTTGCGTTAGCTATGAAACTCTTTTCCCGTTTCAGCAATAAAGAAGCCGAGCCTGATACCACGGTTTACAAAGTAGAAGGCATGCACTGCAGCCATTGCGAGGCTGCTGTCGTACGTGCAGTAGAAGCGTTGGATGGCGTAGAATCTGCCAAGGCCAGTGCTTCGCGAAATACGCTCACTATAAAAGGAAAAGCATCCTTGGATGATGTGAAAGAAGCCGTAGAAAAAGCGGGATATACCTTCAAAGGGTAAATCCCGCTTTCAGTCAGGCTGTCACTTTCCAGCGGACGCGCCAGCGGCCGTCCGCGTAGTCGTGGCTGAGTATCTTGAAGGTGCCGATTTCTGAGGTGTTGGACACGTGCGCCCCTATGCAGACGCAGGCATCGTAGTCTCCCACGCGCACTATTCGGAGCGTCTGCGACGCATCCTCGGGCAGTTTGCTCAGGTCAACGATGGCGGCTGCCTTTTCACGGGGCATGAACTCTATCTTCACGTCAAGGTTACGGGAGATTACCTCGTTGACCGCGGCCTCGATCTGTGCCACCTGCTGCTCTGTGGGGCAGGAGGGGAGTTCGTAGTCGCACTTGCTCTTCTTGCGCTCTATGTGGGCGTTGCGGGAGCGGGGACAGCCGAACATCCTGACCATAGTGGCGTTGAGTATGTGCTCCGCCGTGTGCATCGGCGGATACTCTTCTTTGTTGTGCGCGTTCAGAACCGGTTCTTCCATCATTTTAGAAGACGAATGTGTAACCCACGCCGAGGGTGTTGACGGCTGCAGTACCTATGGCTGTGCCGTAAAGGTGGTACATATAGAAGAGGTCTATGGAATGTCCGCCACCGAGGCTGATCTCTGTACCGGCGTAGTGCAGGGAGCGAACCCATTTGCCTGTGCTGAGGTTTGTGAAGTACTCGTACATCAGGTAAGGGGTGAATATGCTGTCCGCGGCTTTGTACTGTCCGCGAAGCCTTGTCCTGAGGGTATGGCTGAAACTCTCGGCGGCCGGGTTGTAAGCCAGCTCGTATTTCTCCCTGAGGGCAACTGCGAGGCCTTCGCGCTTGAGGGT
>JAFSVP010000148.1 GCA_017444905.1 Bacteroidales bacterium | reverse complement strand
GTTCCTTGCAGAGAACGTCGAAATAGGCACGGGCGCTGGAGCGGTAGTCGAAAGTCTTGCCTTCGGCGAACTTTATGAAGTTTTCGTATTCTGAATCGGGAAGAGCGAACTCGCCGGCAGGGGCCACGGAATCATTGCGGCGTACGAAATCAAGCGCGAACTGCTCTATCACCCCGTTGACTACCAGCGAGTAGGCAAGCCTGCTGAAAGGCTGGGGCTCGACGGTAATGTCGGGAGTTATGCCGCCGCCGTCGCGCACCGTCCTGCCGGAAGCGGTCTTGAACTCCCGGGTGAGCGAATCGGGAATGTGGCCCACGCTGCCGTCTTCGGCCCTGTGGGAATAGTCGATGGCCTGCACACAGCGGCCGCTGGGAGTGTAGTACTTGGCGGTGGTTATTTTCAGCTGCCCGCCGTGAGGAAGGCGCCTGATGCTCTGCACGAGGCCCTTGCCGAAGGTGCGGGTGCCGGCAACGACGGCCCTGTCGAGGTCCTGCAGGGCTCCGGCCACGATTTCGGAAGCGGAAGCCGAGCTGCCGTCGACGAGCACAACTAGCGGCAGGGCGGTATCGACGGGGTTGACGGTGGTGCGGCAGGTGTAAGACGAGCCCTCCTCACGGCCCTTCGCCGTAACCACCAGGGAGCCCTTAGGGACGAACAGGCCAACTTCATCGACAGCCTCGGCAAGAAGTCCGCCGCCGTTGCCCCGGAGGTCGAGCACGAGGGTGTCGAGCTTCGCGGTCTTGCGGAGGTTCAGAATCTCCTTGCGGAGCGCTGCCGCCACGCCCTCGGTAAAGCCGCTCTGAAGAATGTAACCCACGCCGGGGCGTATGAATCCGGCGTATTCTATATCGGGCAGGTGGATGGCCTCGCGCGTGACGCGGACCTCCTTTATCTCGCCCGTGCGTACCTTACGGACCTTGAAGACCACCTTCGTGCCGGGGTCTCCGCGCATCTTTTCACTGCTCTGCTGGCTGTTGAGGCCGACTACGGTCTCACCGTCAATCTCAAGAATCTCGTCGCCGCTGCGAAGGCCGCCCCGGGCCGCCGGAGAGTTGGCGTAAGGCTCGTTCACGATTATGGGGCCGTCGGTGTCGGGCTTGTAGATAACTGCACCGATGCCTCCGTAGGTCTTGTTAATCATCGTGCTGAAGTCTTCCTTCTCCTCTTCTGCGACGTAGATGGTATAGGGGTCGAGCTCCGCGAGCATCGCGTCCACGGAGGCCCTGCCGATGCGGTCGACGGGCAGGGAATCCACGTACGAGGCGTTCAGCTCCCTGAGAATAGCGGCGTTGATTTCAGCCCATTTGCCGAGCTTGAAACTGCGCGACTGCGCAAAGCCGGCGACGCAGACCGCCGACAGAATCAATATGCTTAAAAATCTCTTCATACTATCTGGTTGTCATTGATTTACCTGTACGTTGCGGGAACGGAGCCACTCCGCCATAGCCCTCAGCGCCTTGCCCCTGTGCGAGATGGCGTTCTTCACCTCGTCGGGAAGCTCGGCAACGCTGCGGTCGGGATAGTCGCTGCTGATGAACACGGGGTCGTAGCCGAAGCCTCCGTGACCGCTGCGCTGCAGGGCAATACTCCCTTCGAGCACACCTTCGAAGAAGTGCTTTTCGCCTCCGAGGATGAGGGTCACTACGCTGTGGAAGCGGGCGGTGCGGGGCTCGCCGGGATGCTTTTCGAGCTCGCCCAGAAGGGCGTCGATATTGGCGGAGAACACGTGACTTTGCACCGGCTCCCGACCGTCGCGCAGGGCTATGTCGCCGGCAAAGCGGGCGGTGCGGACTCCGGGCGCGCCTCCGAGGGCGTCGACCTCAAGGCCCGTGTCGTCGGCAAAGCAGTCGAGGGCGCAGCGCCCGTAAACATACTCGGCCTTGAGCAGGGAATTCCCTTTCAGGGTGGGAGCATTCTCTTCGGCCTCGCCGCTGACGCCGGCCTCCGTCTGGGAGACTACCTCGCAGACGCCTTCGAGTATTTGGCGGGCTTCACGCAATTTTCCTTCGTTTCCTGTGGCAAATACAAGTTTCATACCCGCAAAGATAGGCATATTTTTTGCATAATATTTTCGTTTGCGAAAACATCTTTAAACCTATATGGAAAGTGTAAATATCAAAGAACTCAACGACCGCATCCAGAAAGAGAGCGAATTCACCGACATCCTTTCGCTCGAAATGGGGAAGGTCATCGTAGGACAGAAGCATCTTGTTGAAAATCTGATGATTGCCCTGCTCGCCAACGGCCACATCCTGCTCGAAGGTATGCCCGGACTGGCAAAGACTCTGGCCATCAGCACCCTGTCGAAGGCCGTCAACGCAAAGTTCAGCCGCATCCAGTTCACTCCCGACCTCCTTCCGGCCGACCTCACCGGCACACTCATCTACTCACAGAAGAAGGAGGAGTTCGAGGTCCACAAGGGCCCCGTCTTCGCCAATTTCGTGCTGGCTGATGAAATCAACCGCGCCCCCGCGAAGGTGCAGTCGGCCCTGCTCGAAGCGATGCAGGAAAGGCAGGTCACCCTCGGCGACAAGACTTATCCCCTCCCCGAGCCGTTCCTGGTGATGGCTACCCAGAACCCGGTGGAGCAGGAGGGTACCTATCCCCTGCCCGAGGCCCAGGTGGACCGTTTCATGCTCAAGGTGATAGTCGATTATCCCGGCAAGGACGAGGAGAGGCTGATTGTCAGGATGAACAACAGCGGCGAGTTCCCCCAGCCCAACCCGGTGGTGACTCCCGAAGACATCATCAAGGCCCGCAAGACCGTGCGCGAGGTGTATATGGACGAGAAAATCGAGCGCTACATAGTGGATATCGTGTACGCCACCCGCAAGCCCGCCGACTATGGTCTGAAGGAGCTCGAAGGCCTCATCGGATACGGCGCTTCGCCCAGGGCGAGCATTTCGCTGAGCCTCGCGGCCAAGGCCTATGCCTTCATCAAGAGGCGCGGGTACGTGATTCCCGAAGACGTGCGGGCGGTCTGCCCCGAGGTGCTGCGCCACCGCATCGGGCTCACCTACGAGGCCGAGGCCGAGAACGTCACCACTGAAGAAATCATCGACAAGGTTATCAACGCGGTTATTGTTCCGTAATTATGGCTGACGCTACCGAATTGCTGCGCAAGGTACGGAAAATCGAAATCCGCACGAAGGCCCTTTCGCACCAGATTTTCGCCGGTGAATATCATTCGGCGTTCAAGGGGCGCGGAATGGCGTTCAGCGAGGTGCGCGAGTACCACTGGGGCGACGACGTGCGTTCCATGGACTGGAACGTGACTGCGCGCCTCCGCAGCCCTTACGTGAAAGTGTTCGAAGAGGAACGCGAGC
>JAFSVP010000147.1 GCA_017444905.1 Bacteroidales bacterium | reverse complement strand
CCAAGCCGGGAGCAAGGCCGACAGGGTGCGGAAAGTAGAGCCCGAATAAGTCGCGCCCCAGGGTCTCCGGTATTTTCTTTTCGAAAAGATGCATGCTTCAGTCTTTTGACTGAAGACAAATATAACCAAAACTAAGCAGATTCGTTCAAACTTCTTGCAACTCTTGGTAACTGTTGTCATCGTAGAAGACGACGATACGGACGATTTTCCTGACGCCTTGCTGAACCTTTACTTCAAGTTGCTCCTGCTTCACCTGCTCTTTTTCAACGATTTGGGCAGGTGTTGCCTGCATGGGTGCGGGCTCCGGCTCCGGTGCAGGGGAGGCTGACTTCGGCGCTTCTGCCTCAAAAAGCTGCCCCTCAGCGGAGAGAGAAGTGGGATCCGGCTCGGTCCTTCCGTCCTTGTACATCTTGCCTTTGCCGTTGATCAGCCATTCCAGATTGACGAAAGGGTAGTGCCGGGACATATTGGCGATGAAATCGAAGCCCGGCTTGTTACGGCCTGCCAGAATATGGGAGACACTGGCGCGGGCCACGCCGATCTCATCGGCGAATTGGGCTTGCGTGATGTTCTCGGCGGAGAGAAACTGCTGCAGTCTGAAGTTCATGTCGTAAATCGTCTGATTTCTACAAATGTAATTCAATTAAAGTAATAATACAAGTACTTTTTACAATTTATATTTGTTAATAATGGTGGATATGTGTACAACTTGTGAATAACAGTAGGCGAAATATGCGACGCTTTATTTTAGATAAAATAGATTAAATTACTGGGTTTCAGTGCTTTAATATATTCTAATCCATATTATCAACAGGCTTTTAGGGTTGCAGGGCTACAGTTACAGACAGAATCATCAATTATTAACAATAGGTGAGATAAGCTAAATATCTGATTCTGAGCTAATTATTATAATAGTTCATTTGCCATCGAATAATCCGATTTTACATTAATAAATCCGTTCATGCAACTCCGTAATTTTAACAATTATATTTTTGTAAATTCAATATTGTATTTACAATGATGAATCATTGTTTACAAAAGTAACGAGCCGGTGGGCTGTTTGGATAAACTTGAGAAATGGATTACCTTTGTGTCTATGATCGATATCAGAATACAGGATTTCAACTATGATCTGCCCGATGAGCGGATTGCCAAATATCCCCTCGCCCAAAGGGATGCCTCCAAGCTACTCCGCTATGACCACGGACAGATCGATGAGTTCATTTTCCGTGACCTGCCTGAGCTGATTCCCGGGGATTCGATCATGGTGTTCAATGACACCAAGGTCGTCCCCGCCCGTCTTTTCTTCCGCCGGGATACGGGCGCGATGATCGAGATTTTCTGCCTGGAACCGGTTCAACCCGTAGAATACAACCTTATTTTCGCGGCCCGCGAGCAATGCACCTGGAAATGCGTGATCGGCAATGCCAAACGCTGGAAGGGAGATATCCTCCATTTCGCCAATACGGGTGCCGATCCGGAGGTCGCTGCCCTGGACTTGACGGCCGAACTACTTTCGCGCGAGGGCCAGACCGGCTTCGTCACTCTGCGCTGGAAGGGCGGTGAGCCCTTCTCCAATGTGCTGGACCGCTGCGGCAAAGTGCCCATTCCGCCCTATCTCAACCGCGATACGGAGGCCGTAGACCTTGAGCGCTACCAGACTACCTACGCCCGTATCCGCGGCTCTGTCGCGGCACCTACGGCAGGCCTGCATTTCACGCCGGAGGTCCTGGAGCGCCTGCGTGCGAAGGGCGTCGACATGGAGCGTGTCTGCCTGCATGTGGGAGCCGGCACCTTCCTGCCGGTGAAGAGCGAGAATGTCGCGGACCATCCCATGCACCGGGAGCCTTTCACGGTCCGGCGCAGCTTCCTGGAAACCCTCCTGAACGACAGGAAAACGCTCGTCGCCGTAGGCACGACTTCGGTCCGTACCCTGGAATCCCTCTACTATGCGGGCGTCTCCTGCATTGAGAAGGGAAAGCCAGAAGATGTCGGGCAATGGGTCCCTTATACAAGGGATTACGTATACTCAACGGAAGAATCGCTGCAGGCTCTGGTCGATTATCTGGATGCCGCAGGGAAGGATGAGTTGAAGATCGGCACCCGCATCATCATCGTCCCGGGCTTCCACTTCCGCCTGGTCGATCGGCTGGTGACCAATTTCCATCAGCCGGAGAGTACCTTGCTGCTGTTGATCTCCGCCTTCGTCGACGGTGATTGGCGCAGCATCTATGACTATGCCCTTGGGCATGGCTTCCGCTTCTTGAGTTATGGGGACAGTTCGCTGTTGCAGCGCGTTTGATTTTTTCTTATTTTTGTAAGTTAACAAGAACGAACATGGCTGAAACCGATCCGAACAACGAGTTTGCCGGCATTGCCCCGTATACCGACGCGGAAGCCGCCGAGGCGATGAACCGCCTGGCCAAACATCGCTATACCCGGTTGATATCCAAATATTTGTTCCCGAAGGAGCGGCGTGACTACCTTAGCATTCAGCTCAAGGAGATTCACACCGTGGATGATTTCCAGCAGAGTGTGGTGAGCAAGGCTGTCGCCTGGGTGATCGAGACGACGTCCGATGGCTTCACCTACGATGGCGTGGAGAACATCAAGGCTCTTCCGGGCCGTTATCTGGCTATGTCCAACCACCGGGATATCGTCCTCGATCCGGCCCTGACCCAGTATGTGCTCTTCCAGAACGGACTGCCCCAGACGGAGATTGCCGTGGGCGACAACCTGATCAAGGACAGCAAGACGGTCGAGGCTTTGCTCCGCTGCAACCGCATGGTGACGGTGGTGCGTGGGGTCTCCGCCCGCGAGCTCTATCTCTCCTCACAGGTGCTCTCGAAATACATACGGCAGGGGATTACCTCCGGCCGCGCCTCGATGTGGATCGCCCAGCGCCAAGGCCGGACCAAGAACGGCATCGACATCACCGAGCAGGGCCTGCTTAAGATGTTCGATATGAGTGGCACCAAGGGCTTCAAGGAGAATTTCGAGGAACTCAACATCGTCCCGATGAGCATTTCCTACGAGTATGAGCCCTGCGACGTGCGCAAGGCGCGCGAAGTGCTGATTTCCCGCACGCAGAAATATGTCAAGAAGCGCAATGAGGATATGCACAGCATCATCATGGGCATACGCCAGCAGAAGGGCCATATCCACCTGCACATCGGCAAGCCACTGACTTCGGAGGAGATCGCCGCCGCTTCGCTTTGCGACAAGAATGACCGCTACCAGTGGATACGCCATGCGGTGGACCGCCGCGTCATCGAGGGCTACAAGTTGTGGAAGACCAATTATCTCTGCTACGACCTCGTGTACGGCACGGACAAATATGCGGCGTATTACACGCCCGAGGATGTTACGGCCTTCAAGAAATATATGGAGCACCGGCTCAACAAGGTAGAGCGTTCGCTTGACCGCAATGAGCTCCGCGACATCTTCCTGAAGATTTATTCCAACCCTGTCCTTTCCAAGGAGCAGCTTGCTGCGGAGGAGGAGTAAGGGATTGTATTCATACGACTTACGTGTACTGAATGAAAGTATTGATTCTCTTGCTTGCGCTGGCTTTTTATCTGCTGGTGCCGGCGCTCGTGGTGAAGCTTTGCCGCAAGGTCAGCTTCTTCGGAAAGGTGGGTGCCATCCTGACTCTCTATTTCCTGGGCGTACTGATCGCCAACCTCTTCATCTTCCGCATTCCCGGCCTGGGTGAGATCCTGTACCCCCTGCAGAACGCGATGGTGTCCGTTGCGATTCCGCTTGCGATCCCGCTGATCCTCTTCGCTTGTGATTTCCGGCAGTGGCCGGCCGGCAAGGCGATGGTTGCCGTGGTGATCGGCCTGGTATCCGTGTTCGTGATGTCTGCGCTGGGTTATTGGATCTTCCACAACCAGCTGGGCGAGGAAGGGAAAGCGATTGCCGGAATGGCGGTGGGCGTCTATACCGGCGGCACGCCGAACCTGGCTTCGATCAAGATGATGCTGGGCGCGCGGGAAGACACCTACGTGCTGCTGAATTCCTTCGATATGCTGGCGAGTTTCCTGTACCTGATCTTCCTGCTGGCCGTCGGTATCAAGCTGATCCGGGAGTGGCTGCCTGCGGCGAAGGAGCGCCGCCAGGAGCGGCGCGGGAAGGGCTCGAAGAAAAAGGAAGAGGTTGGCGCGATGGCGCAGTCGGAGGATCAGATGTATCGGGACATCTTCACGAAGAAGCATTTCCTGCCGACGCTG
>JAFSVP010000146.1 GCA_017444905.1 Bacteroidales bacterium | reverse complement strand
GTCGCTTATCATCGTAGTGTCGCTGACAAGGCAGACGTCGGCGGCGAGCAGTTTGCGGTGGCTCTTTATCCAGGCGGGGAGCGACGGGCTTCCGATTTCTTCCTCACCTTCGAAGAGGAACTTTACGTTGTGCCTCAGGCTCCCGGTGCGCAGCAGGTATTCGAAGGCCTTTATGTGCATGAACAGCTGCCCCTTGTCGTCGTTGGCCCCGCGCCCGTATATGGCCTCTTCGCCCGTTGCAGGGTCGGGAGCGATTACCGGTTCGAAGGGGGCCGTGCGCCACTTTTCGAGCGGCTCGGCGGGCTGAACGTCGTAGTGCCCGTACACGAGTACGGTGCCGGCGGCATCCTTCACGCCTTTGGTACCGAAGACAACGGGGTTGCCGCTTGTTTCATAGATGGAGGCCTCGTCGGCGCCGGCTTCGAGAAGCAGCTCGCAGAGCCTTTGGGCGCAGGCGTACATATCGGGTTTGTGCTCCGCCTTGGCGCTTACCGACGGAATCCTCAGAATCGAAAAAAGCTCTTCGAAGAACCTTTCCCTGTTGTTTTCAATGTATTCTTTCATTTGACCGTGTTTGCGTTCGTAAATTTAGGAATTATTCTTAAATATCGCTAATTTTGCGTGTTTAATAATACTTTCAGCAATGTCTTTAATCAAGTCCATTTCCGGTATCAGGGGAACTGTCGGCGGAGCAGTCGGCAGCAACCTCACGCCGGTCGATATCGTCAGTTTCGTATATGCTTATCAGCGCTGCATGAGGGAGTCCAATCCTCCAGTATCCGGAGGCCGCTACCGCTTCGTGGTCGGGCGCGACGCCCGCATCAGCGGTCCTATGGTGGAGCAGCTCGTATGCGGGACGCTCTGTGCCTGCGGAGCCGACGTGGTCCGCATAGGCCTTGCCAGTACTCCCACGACTGAACTTGCAGTGCAGTTTGCGGGGGCCGACGGCGGAATCATCATCACCGCCAGCCACAACCCCCGGCAGTGGAACGCCCTGAAGCTGCTGAACTCGAAGGGCGAGTTTCTTTCTGCGGCCGAAGGCGGAAAGGTGCTGGAATGCGCAGCCGCCGGAGGCTATGAATTCGCCTCCGTGGACGAAATAGGACACGTTACCGACCACGACTACACCGACGCCCACATCGACTCCGTGCTCGCTCTCGAAGCCGTTGACGCAGAGGCGGTAAGGGCCGCCGGATTCAAGGTGGTGCTCGACCCTGTGAACTCCGTTGGAGGCATCATAATGCCCCGCCTGCTTGAAAGGCTCGGCGTGCGCTGCGAGGTGATAAACGGCGAGCCTACGGGCGACTTCGCCCATAATCCCGAGCCTCTTCCGGCCCATCTCACCGCCCTTGGCGAGGCTGTGGTGAAAAGCGGCGCCGACCTTGGCGTGAGCGTCGATCCCGACGTCGACCGCCTTGCCTTCATCTGCGAGAACGGAGAGCCTTTCGTCGAGGAGAATACCCTTGTCAGCGTAGCCGATTATCTTCTGGAAGATGCTGTTTCAAGGGGAGTTACACCTCTTGTTACCGTGTCGAACCTCAGCTCCAGCAGGGGCCTTCGCGACGTTACCGAGGCCCGCGGAGGAGTCTGGTATCCGGCTGCCGTTGGCGAGGTGAACGTAACCACCCTGATGCACGAAAAGGGCGCCCTCATAGGAGGGGAGGGCAACGGCGGAGTGATTTATCCCGCCTCCCACTACGGGCGCGACGCCATGGTGGGCGTGGCCCTGTTCCTGAGCTGCCTTGCCCGCCGCAAGTGCAGCGTATCCGCCCTCAAGGCGTCGCTGCCGCAGTACCATATCGCCAAGGCGCGTATCGACCTTCCCGACTTCTCGAAGGTGCCCGTCGTGATTGAAGGCGTGAAGAAGCTTTTCGCCGGCGAGCGGATGAACACCGTTGACGGCCTGAAGATAGATTTCGAGGCTTCCCGCAGCTGGGTCCACATCAGGCCCTCGAATACCGAACCCATAATGCGCGTGTATGCCGAGGCTCCTTCGCAGGAAAATGCGGAATCGCTTGCCGCAAAGGTACTTGAGGCTGCGCGCGGCCTTCTTGCCGCATAGCTCCGTACTATGTTCAGCTTCCGCACCACTTCCATTTACGAGCAGACCGACAAGGGGCTCCTCGGCGGGCGCGTGGGCTGCTTCTGCACCCAGAACTGCTGGTCGCCGCAGCGCAGTGCCTATCTTTACGACTTTTTCCGCGAAAGGGGAAACCTCGCGGCTCTTTTCCTGCCGCGAAGCTCCGAACTTACGCCCGACACCAACCATATCGATTTTTCCGCCGAAGACCTGGAGAAGCTCGACGCCGTGGTGGTGGAAATCCAGGACGTGGGTTCGCGCTACTTCAACTATACGCGCGACGTCCTGAGGCTCCTCAGTTTCCGGGCCCGGATGGAGGAGGGGCCTTCGGTCTATATTGTCGATCATCCCAACCCTGCCGGCCGTGTGGTTGAGGGTACGATGCCGGTCGTGGGTTCTGAGCTGTGGACTGCAAAAGTTGCTCACCGCCACGGACTTACTCTCGGAGAGCTGTGCCATCTCTACTATTCCGAGATAGGCGCCCGCTTCCCTCTGCACATTATTTCCGCATCCGCCGCGGGGCACGAGATAATGCCCTGGGTGATAGCTCCCGCCTCCGACATTCCAGGCCTTTTTACCTGCGGAATGTACAGCGGGGGAGGCCTCTGGAACTCCACTTCAATCAGCCCCGGCATAGGCACCGCAAGACCCTATGAATACCTGGGCGCGCCTTATTTTAGCGAGCGCGGCGGAGTTCCTCCCTGCCCTCCTGAAGTGCTGATGCGGCCCTGCTCCTTCACTCCGTCGGCAGGCCCATACGAGAGGCAGCGATGCAACGGATACCAGATACTCCTGCTGCCGGGGGCGAGGTACCATTCACTGCTTCATACCGTAAGGCTTATGCGCTGGTTCAGCGAGCATTACTCGCTTTTCGAGGTTACTCCAGCACTCCTTGACAAAGTTGCGGACCCGGTGATTTCGGAGT
The DNA here is from genome assembly GCA_017444905.1 of Bacteroidales bacterium. Taxonomy (GTDB): domain Bacteria; phylum Bacteroidota; class Bacteroidia; order Bacteroidales; family UBA932; genus Cryptobacteroides. Next base: position 9,764 of record JAFSVP010000146.1, on the reverse strand, counting down.
ACCTGCATGGCAACATAACCTTCGACATAGTGCAGGAGCACGTCAAGGCCGAGGAACAGAAATGGATACGCAAGGCCCGCCGCTACATCCTCTACGACGACGAAGGCCCCGTCCGCCTGAAATAATCTTTGCCGGAAGCGAAGAATTATTTGGAATTACGGCAATTATTCTTATCTTTGCGCCCTGATTTTTCAAACAACAAGCAAATGAAAAAAGGAATACATCCCGAAACCTACCGTCTTGTAGCTTTCAAGGATATGTCAAACGAAGACGTGTTCATCACCCGCAGCTGCGCCACCACCAAGGAGACGATCACCATCGAGGGCGTTGAATATCCTCTCGTGAAGCTTGAGATTTCCAACACTTCTCATCCCTTCTACACCGGCAAGATGAAAATCGTCGATACCGCCGGCCGTGTTGACCAGTTCTACCAGCGCTACAAGTCCCGCAAGAAGTAATTGCTTGCGCAAACATAGGTACCATCAAGCCGTCCGTTACGGGCGGCTTTTTTGCGTCCTGCCGCAGCCCTTTTGCGCCTGTTCAAAACAGAGTGAAAAAATTTACCTAAATACTTTGTATTTGCCGGAAAAATTTTACCTTTGCAAATTGGTTAGAATATTGTTTATTTTAATTTATGAACAAGACTATCGAATTTGAATTTGACGCATCTTACGAGGCCCCCGCTTGCAAGGTGGAGGGGGCTACCGTAATGCGCGTGCTGTGCATCAGCGACAAGAGCCTTGATCCATCCCTCTATTCCGGGTACGGCAGCGCCGGTCTCGACCTCGAAGAGGAAGATGGCGGATCGTTTAACTTTTAATGCGGAGGACAAAGAGATGAAGAACAGGTTATTCCTTGTTGCAATGGCGCTTGTCGCCCTTTTCGCGTCCTGCACCCGCGAGATCCAGAACCCCGCTGAGCTCCCCGCAGCCCGCAAGCTCACCGTCACCATGACCACGGCTGATACCAGGACCACCGTCACTCCCGACCCCGAGTCCGGAAAGTACGTCCCCTCCTGGACCGCAGGCGACCGTCTCGGCGTATTCGTACGCTGCGCAGGAGCCCACGTCGACGTGAACGTGCCCACGAGCGAACTTGCAGAGGCCTCTGCTACTGCAAGCTTCACTGCAGAAGTCACCGCTCCCGACGAGGATTCAAATTACGAGTTCTATACTTACTTTCCGTACAGCACTCTCGGCAATCAGGATTACAACGCAGTGCGCGTCGAGATTCCTGCCGAGCAGCACCCTGCCAACGGTTCGTTCGACCCTCTGGCCGACGTCCTCACCGGTTTCCCCGAGGAGGTCGCAGTCGAGGCCGACGCCACCGAGGTCTCCGGGCTCCTTCTGAAGTTCGCCCGCAAGACTTCCATCGTGAGGCTCCTTCCTTCGTATGACAACTCGTTCTACGGCATTACCTCCGACACTTACGTCACCGAGGTCCGTGTAGGCTTCGACCAGCCCGTGGCCGGCGTCGCCACCTGGGACCTTACCGCCGACGGCGACCTTGTCCTTGAAGACGTAGGGGCATCCTCGCAGGTGGTCCTGAAGTACGAGCCCGGCACCCACAAGATTTCCGACCCCCTGTGGCTCAGCATCGCTCCCGTGAGCGGAGTCAATGCCATCAGCTTCGACTTCCTCGTGGCGGAGAACGTGTATCTGCACGGCGAGACTGCAATCGAAGGCGCAGGCCTCAGCTTCGCCGCCGCATCGATGAAGAAGTTCAACCTTCCCGTTTCCGACAAGTGGGACCTCAAGTACTACAAGGATTCCTACGAGAAGGTCGCTTCCGAGCCCGCCGACTGGAGCGGCGAGTACCTCATTGTCTGCGAGGCAGTTGAAAGGATATTCGACGGCTCTCGCGATGTCCTCGACGCCGTGTCCAACTATGTGGACGTGACCATCGTGGACGACGAAATCACCGGCGACTACTCAGCTTACACCTTCACCGTGGCTCCCATTGACGGAGGCTGGTCAATCCGTTCCGCTTCCGGCTACTACATCGGCCGTGCCGCCAACTCCAACGGTCTTGATGCGAGCGATTCGAATGCCCTGGTTAACGTTATTGAATTCGACGGCGAGGCTGTAGTGAAGTCCGCTGCCGGCCCCACTCTTATGTACAATGCCACCACCGGGCAGGAGCGTTTCCGTTATTTCAAGACCGCTGCCCAGACGGCAGTCACCCTCTACAAGGCGGTATCCGTATCTGCCGACGTGCTTCCCGTTTTCGGTAGCGCCGAGGGCCTTTCCGAGGTGGCTTCAGCAGGCGTGACCGACGGTACCTTCTCCGTGCCCGTGATTAATCTGGGTAAGAATACCGTCAGCGTCGCCGAGCTCGACGGCGAGGTGGTAACCGCCGCTTCCGTAAGCTTTGCCGACGGCAGCGCCGTCGTTACCTACAGCGTCAGCGCCAACAGCGGCGACGCCCGTAACGGCAGCATCACCCTTGCAGCCGGCGCTACCACCGCTGTCATTGTTGTACCGCAGGAGAGCGGCATAGCCCTTCCCGAGATTTCCGAGGTGGCCGACCAGAATGTCGGTCCGGAAGCTTCCGACGATAACAGCTTCGACGTCACCATCCTCAATGCCGGCAACCTTGAACTCGGCGCCGAGGGCGACGGCACCGTTGTTACCAGTGCTTCCATCGCTCTCAAAGACGGCGACGTCTATACCGTTACCTACAGCGTCAGCGCCAACGAGGACATCGAGGCCCGCGAAGGCAGCATTACCGTCAGCTGCGGCTCCGTGAGCGAAGTAGTGAAGATTATCCAGGCATACGACGCTTCCAAGGTCAAGGTCTTCAGCCGCGTTACTTCGCTCTCCGACGTTACCGACGGACGCTATATTATCGTGGCTTCCACCAGCACCCTCACGGGTTATCTGCCTGCAGCGGCGACTTCCGCAGCTCCCAAGTTCGTGACTTCCGGATTTGAAGTGAATGCAAATGATGAAATCGTACTTGCCGACGATTCCGGCCTTGCCTGGAACTTCTCCGGAACTGCCGACGCATTTACTATCACCGACGATGACGACGACATCCTTTACACGATCAGCAACAACAACGGTATTCGTTGTGGCTCTACCGATGGCACTTGGAAGGTAGATGATTATCCCGATGTGGACGGATGCTTCCGGTTCCAGTCTTCCAATTCCAACCGTTACTGCGGCGTTTATAATAATGCTGACTGGCGCTCATACACTACATATAACCACGCCAATTACGGCAATACCGGAATAAAGCTCTACAAGTTCGAAGACGGCAAGATTGACGCCAACCTGGTGGGCACCGATGCCAACATCACCACCATCGGGCAGGTTGACGTGGCAATGCTCTTCGCTTCCGATTCCGACGGCGCCATTACCTACAGCACCGCCGACGGAGCTATGACCGACACAATGTTCAGCTCCGCGGAGCCCGGTGACTTCGTGATTACCGCCAGCCAGGCTGCTACCGACGTTTACCGTTCGGCTTCCGCAACTGCCACCGTTCACGTGACTCTCGCCCCTTCACTCGAAGCTCCCGAGTTCATTGGCGTGACCGACGACGAAGATCGCAAGATCGAGCTCCTGTGGTCGCCTGTAAACAATGCGGAAAGCTACACTGTAATCTGCAACGGCACTGAATACTCCGCAAGCAACCACCCCGACTACACCTTCGAGAACCTCGAATACGAAGTCGAGTACACGATAAGCATACGCGCCGAGGCAGCAGGCTATTATTCCGCCACTTCCGCAGCGCAGAGCTTCATCCTGCACGACCCGGCCGCCCTAGTCCTCGACGCTCCCGTGATTGACGCCGACGCAAACGGCACCACCATCGAAGTCATCTGGACCGACGTTCCCAACGCCACTTCTTACGAGGTCAGCTGCACTGGTCAGGAGAGCATCGTATGCGAGCCCGGCGAGGAATACTGCGAGTTAGATAACCTTGCCGCAGGTCTTTACTCCGTTACCGTCACCGCCAAGGCCGACGGATATATCGACGGCGTTTCCGCTGCCGTGGAGGTGCCTGTTTACCTGCCCTTCACCATGTCTGCGGTCACCTGCACTGCTACGACATCCAGCTCCCTCACTTTTGGCTGGACTGCAGTTGACGGTGCTGACAACGGGTATCTCGTGGCCACCAGCAACGGCGACAACATCGAATGGATTTCCACGAGCAGCACTTCCTACACTCTTACCGGGCTTGACGCGGATACTGAATATACATTATATGTAAAGGTTGCTGCCAGCGGTTATTACACCGAGTCCGCCGCGGCGTCCTGCACCGAATCCACCGACACAGCTTCTGAAGGCCCTGCTGTGGGTGACGTGCTCTGGGCCGAGAACTGGGACGACTGCGCCGCAGGAGTCACTCCTTCTGCTTATGACTTCTCCGGCACTACGGTTTATGGTGACGCCACTGTCAGCTATGCGCAGAGCAGCGCCAATACAAAGACTTACGCCGAGACTTATGCCGGTGGCGAAAAGCCCGAGCTGCTCCTTTCCAAGAGCAACCAGACCTGGACCATCAGCGGCATTCCCTGCGAGGGAGTAGCTTCCGCCACTCTTACATTCAAGGCGAACAAGACTACCTTCGCCCTGACTTCATCCACTACCGGAGTAACAATAAGCGGAAGCCAGAACAGCTGGACTATCAGCTTCGGCGCCAACGCTCCGGCTACTTTCCAGATTGTCCTCAAAAATACCGGTGGCTCCAACGCCCGTATCGATGATGTCTAACTGACAGTCGCTTCAACAAAATAAATTTACACTTATATCATATTATCACACCATTAATTATTTATTATGGACAACACCAACAAGAAGCAGGCTTACGAGCCTATGACCGTGACCGAGGTCGAGGTCGATCTTCAGGGCGTTCTGTGCCAGTCGTCGCTTGGACTCTTCTCCATCGGCGGAGGCCAGATCAAGAACGCCGGCGGAATGTTCTAGAAGCAAGGAGGAAGAAATTATGAAGAAGATTTTCCAAATTGCGACAGTGGCTTGCGCAGCGCTCGCCATCGCATCCTGCCAGACAAAGCTTAACGAGCCCGTGGCACCCGCGGAAGAAATCGCCGCCGGATACCACATGGCAACCCTCAGGGCCGGACATCCCGCCAGCAAGGCCGTGATGAACGGTGACGCCTCCGTCACCTGGCAGGCCGACGACTTCGTGTACGTCGCCCGCTCCGGCGAGGTCATCAAGTTCGTTCCTTCTGACGCCAGCGAGGGCTACGAGAAGGAATTCCACGCCCCCGTGGCTGACGGCGAGACCTACACCGCCGCCATCTACAACCGTTTCGGCGCAGTTTCCGCGTTCGACGGCAGCGCTTTCACGACCGTCATCCCTTCGGCCCAGAACGGAGAGAGCGGCAACCTCATCGCCGTGGGTTCCAAGGCTGACGTTCTCGACGGCAGCGCAGTCGGGCTCGAAATGGTGACCAGCGGCTTCCGCTTCACCGTCGGAGCAGACCTGGGCATCACCTCCGTCACCGTGACCGTCCTCGACGGCACCGACCCTATGGCTATTGCGGGTAACGTGACTGTGGCCACCGACGGCACCGTAAGCGGCGCCGACGCCAAGAGCGTCACCGTTTCGAAGGCGTTCGCCTCCGGCGATGTGGTTTACATCGCCACGGCTCCTCTTGCCTCGAACAAGGTACGCCTTTCGTTCATGGGTACTCAGGCTGGCGAGCCCTACAACTACGTGAAGACTGCCGAACTTACCGGCGACTTCAGCGGCGCCAAGGGCTGCATCAACGACCTCGGCACTATCAGCAGCTTCAGCGGCTTCACCAACACTATCATCACCGTCGACACCCAGTCCGGCCAGGCCGGCAAGACCGACGCTGAGGAGACCGCAGTTCAGACCACCATCGAGGTGAACGTAGCCGAGACCGTATCCTGCGTCCTTAACGACAACACCAAGCAGGATGCCGTCATCAACGTGTCCGACATCGCCGAGGGCGCAGTCCTCGTCGTTGACTCCGACTCCGACTATCAGGGCAAGACCGACCCCACCGTTACCATCAACCTTCCTTCGGGAACTCCTGCAGATGCGTTCGAGGGTCTCGTAATCAACGCTCCCAACGCCCACGTTACCGTTATGGTCGACGGCGTTGCAGTTGATCCCGCCACCTACTTCAAGAACGTCACCACCTCCACCGCCGACAGCACCCTCGTCATCGAGGACGGCATCACCATCGACAACCTCACCGTCCTGAAGGGCTCGGTGTACGTGGTCTATGGCGCTACCGTCGGCAACATCGTCCTCGGCGAAAATGCCGGCCTCGTGAAGGTCGAGTACTATTCCAACATCGAGGGCGTGAAGCGCAACGGTGTCGATACCTACGCCGGCGTCGTGGTCAACGAGTGGATAGACCTCTATTCTTCCGATCTCATCACCAACGAGGAGCAGCTGCTTGCAGCCGTAGCCGAGGCTGATGTCGAGAAGGTTTACAAGGTTGGTGCTGACTTTACCGTCACTTCCGCCGTCGAGATTCCCCAGGATTTCACCCTCGACCTCAACGGCTACACCATCACCAATATGGTGTCTTCCAACCGTATGTTCCGCGTAGGTGACGCTACCCTTACCATCCACGGTAACGGAGGCGCTCTCGTTATTCCCGACGACTTCATCGAGAGCTATGGCTTCGTTGATATGCGTCTTCTCTCCGGTGAAGCTTTCTATCATGCCGGATGTAAGCTCGACCACCTCTATATGATTGGTGCTACTGCAGGCGGAAGCTTCGTAAAGGCACGCAACCACTATCAGGAGTTCGAGTTCAGCTACCTCGACGTTGACTGCAACAAGGGCACCGGCGAAGTGTTCGACGGTAACGCTCACGGTGACAACTGCTCGATTCTCAACTGCTACGGCTTCCAGGTCTGCAAGGTTGACATCATTGGTGGTACCTACCGCTATGCGAGCCGCCTTAAGAATATGGGCGTGTTCCAGGATTACTACAATGCTTTCAGTACTTTCGACAAGGTGACCGTCATCTCCGCCGAGGGTCCCGTCAATCAGGGTATGGCTTACAGCTGCACCATTACCGACTGCAACTTCGCCAACCCCAGCGACGTGGATGCCAACTCCTGGACCAATACCGCAATCTGCACCAGCAACTCCAAGACCGTTGACGTTTACGGTGGCTACTACGAGGGCAATTATGCCGCTTATGTTTACAGCTCCGGCGGTGTCATCAATATCTACGGAGGTACATTCATCGGCAGCAAGAACGTTCTCATGACTTCTTATAGCGCCGGTTACGACGAGGGTCAGGATTTTGCCATCAACGTTTACGACGGCAAGATCAAGGGTACCATCAAGGAGGTCGCCCACACCGAGGTTACCCTCTACGGTGGTGTATATTCCGAGGATCCCAGCGCTTACGTGGCTCCTGAGTACAAGGTAATCGGCAACAACGATGTCGAGTATCCTTACGCTGTTGTGAGTGCTTACGTCCAGGTTACCAACCGTGCCGAGCTTGAGGCTGCCCTGGCTGCAGGCGAGACTCTTATCGATTTCGTGGGCGAGTCCTTCGACGTGACTTCCCAGATTGTTGCAAACATTTCTGACGACGTTACCATCAAGGGCCTCAAGTTCCGTCTTACCAGCGGCCAGACCGGTCTCCTTGTCGAGGCTGGCAACAATACCCTTACCCTTAAGGATGCCGAACTTGAGTCTGTCAGCACTACCAACAACGCCCGCATCATCAATCTCAACTCCGGAAGCCTTGCACTTAAGGACTGCGAACTTAATGTTTCCACCCTTAAAAGCGGCACCCGTGCAATGCGTGCGAACTGGGGAACTTCCCTCAATGTTGACGGCTGTACGATTACCGGTGCCTGGACTGCATCCGCAGACGACCTCAAGGCTGGTGAAGTCAGCTATGCAGGTTCCCAGACCCAGGGTATCGGCGTAGGCGGCGACATGGTTCTTACCAACAGCACCATCTCCGGATTCCACTATGCCATCCGCACCTAGAGCGGCAACGGTGACTCCATCACCCAGACCGAGACCATCAAAAACTGCTACATAGACGGCTGGAGCGCTGTATATCTGGTTGACGAGCACAGTGACTGCACCATCAGCAACTCCACCCTCGTTGGAAGGGGCCTGTATGCAGGTGACTCCAATGCTTTCGCAACCGTTTACCAGCAGCCCATCAACAATACCGATGGCGTTCTCTCAATTGCCGATACTGACATCATCTCGATGGCTACCGCTAATTTCCAGACTCCTATCATCGTGACCGACGAGTCTTTCCTGACTCTCAATGGCAATGTGCTTTTCAAGGATGTCAACTCCTCCGAAGACTACATCAACCATTATATGGTTCAGGGTGGTCAAGGTGAAGAAGGTCGGTGGTATTCTCCCGTAGAAATCACTCTGTATCTTGATTCCGAGGATGCAAACGTCTCTATCGAGGCGGCTGAAGGTGCCGAGCTCATTGCACCCAGCATAACGCTTGGCCTTTGGGGCACCGGCGACAGTGTTATAGATGACGGAAATGAGAATTAATCATTGCGTTTAGCTTTTCTTATTCTCCGCAGGGGCCCCGGCTCCTGCGGAGTTTTTTTTATCAGACTCTCGGTCTGCTGCCGTCAGGCCTGGCTCTTCCTGATCCAGTCGCGGAAGATAAGATCGACAATCTTCTTGCGGCCTTCGTTGTCGGTGACGAAATTGTTCTTTTTCAAGGCGGTACAGGCTGCCTGAATGGAGCTTGCGGGGCCTATCCTGTATTTGTCGATAAACGCCTGTGATGTTATTGATGCGCCTTCCTTACCTTCGTTCGAAATTGCCCGCAGAAGCTCCTTCTGCTTCTGCGAGAAGCGGGCGAACATCTCCTGGCAGGAAAAAGACTGCTGGGCGATAATTGCTTCATATACGGAGTCGAAATCCTTTTCCGTAATGGTCTCTCCCGTCCCGGTCTGGGCAAAGGCCTCGTTCATCATGAGCTGGTTGTACCAGGTTACGCCGTCGAAGTAGTCATAGTACTTGTACACGAGGGCGGACTCCACGGACTTTCCGTATAACGAGAACATCCGTTTTGAGAATTCGCAATACACATCCCTGTCGAGCACTCCGAGAGTCATCATCACTGCGCTGTTGTAGAAAGGCTTGTCGGGTGACTTGAAGATGTTGTTCATCGAATGGCCTATGCTGCCGGTGTAGATGAATATGGTGTTCCTGCAGCGCTGGAAGACGGCACGCAGATATGCTTCGGCGTTTGGCTCCTTGAAGTCGCGTATGACCTGGAATTCGTCGATGGCTACTACAGAAGGCTTCTTCAGCGAGTCTATTATTGATATCAGTTCTTCCAGAGTCTTCTCAGGCTCGGAAACTTCGCCTATTCCGGCCGACAGCGAGAATGAAGATGTCAGCTCGTTGTATCCGATGGTAGGCCGTATTGACTTGATGCCTTTCAGCAGTTTATCCTTGAAGCCCAGAATGTTGGCCCGCGAGAAAATTTCCTTTGCCATCAATCCCGTCATCTCCCTTATGCTCCCTGCCGAATAGATGTCAACCAGGAAGGTATTGAAGTTGTCGCGTATCTCTTTCTTCTCGAAGCAGTGCCTGATAAGGCCGGTCTTTCCTAGACGCCGGTTTGCAAACAGTGCTACGTTACGCCCGTTAAGGATATGTTTGCACAGCTGCGCTGTTTCTTCCGCCCTGTCGCAGAAATAGGCCTCCGGCACGTACGGAGTGAGGATAAAAGGGTTCCGTACCAGTGTTTCCATAAATTATGTAATTTTACGTTACGCAAAAACACATAATTG
>JAFSVP010000015.1 GCA_017444905.1 Bacteroidales bacterium | reverse complement strand
GGGCCGTTCTTGTGGATGAACAGCTCAAAAAACGAATCTCGTCCACAAAATCATCCTTTTTTGAGGACGAGAGAGGCCGATTGGCCTTTGGGTTAGAAAAAGTAAAGAGAGTGACCAATAATCGCTTATTAGTCACCCTCAAGATATTTTGCAGCTCCTGCTACCTGCTGCCGCCGCCGAAGCCGCCGCCGGAGAATCCGCCGCCGCCTCCAACGGAGGAGCCGCCGCCGAAACCGGAGGAAGAGCGGGATTTTGCCGCAGCCTCCGCAGCGGACTGGCGGTTGGAGGCGACCCTGTAGGCCCCTGCCGCACTGCCCGTCCATAGCGCGACGGAACTGCGCATCGAGTCGGAATCCATACCGAGCTTCTCGCTGTAGTCGGCGAACTGGTCGGGATAGAGCTTCGAGAGCCCCTTGGCAACCTTGTCGGCAATTCCGAAGAGCTGGGCGAATACCAGATACTGCCCCCAGAGAGCCACTTCCGGCACCTCCCTCTCCTTCGAAAGGGTGAACTCCGACAGATAGTTCCTGAACTGCAGGAGCTTCTTCGCCTCGGCCACCTTGTCGCCCTCGTAGGATTTAAGCTTAGAGCGGCCGGTCCTCAGCACGCTGTCGGGCCACCTGGAGAAGCTCTTGAAGTGACCCTGCGCCCAGACTTCTAGCTCGTGGTCTTCAAGAATCATATTGCTGCCGGCAGCCTCCTTGACCTTCTTGTAGAGGGCCTGCTCGCAAGGGTCCTTGAATTCGGGGTCCTTTTCCGGAAGCTGGAGGTTGTAGCGATCCTTCTCGTTCTTCACCGGCTGCACCGTGCCCTCCGAAATCCATTTCAGGAAATAGGCACCCACCCTCCTTTCGGGATGCACCGAGCGGAAGACCATATTGAGGCCGTCTTCGAGAAGGGCGCTGGCGATTGTAATGTCGCCGCCGAACGGTGCTTCCCTGGCCCAGCCCTTGGGATTGGCCGAGCCGAAGACGGATTTCTTCCAGGGGCGCCCCAGGATAGCCAGGATTATCTCGCGGATTATCAGATATATGACTACGAGAATACCGATTACGATGACGAGGACGAACAGGCCGCCGACGATATAGGCGAGTATATCCATCAGCGAGAGGCGCTCGGTCTTGTATGAACTGCCCTTGAAGGCCTTGCGCTGCATCTTGGCGAACTTCATGTTCCGGCTCTTCGAGCACTTGAACATACCCTTCTCGAAACGCATCATCAGGATGACGCTGTTGGTATTCGTCATCCTCTTCGTGGTCTCAAAGAAAATGGTACCGTCTTCGTCAAGTCGCGATTCGCCCTCGCAGCCGAAGAACCAGAAGCGGGTGGAATCGGTTTCGAAGCGTGCTCCGTCGAGCCTGCGGACACGCAGAGACGCATGCTCGGGCGAGGCCACCATACCGGGGTTCACGAACATGAAGTTGAAGGCGTCGTAGTCTTTGAGCGACTGCACGAGGTTCAACACCACGAATCCGGCCGTCCACCTGTGCGGGCCGAGCGTACCGACTCCCCAGCAGAGCTCGACGCCGTCGCGCCCCTTTTCGATGATGCCGCTGCGGCCTGCCTTCTGCTCAATCGAGCGGTCGGTATCCCAGCTGCGTCCTTCGTCGATGAACTCCACCCCGTCCTCCTCCACGGAAAGGCCTCGTATCTTGCAACCGTTAAGGTTGCCTATGGGGATGTACCACTCGGTACCGTGCCTCACCGTGACGTCCCAGTTCTGCTCGACATAAGCGTCGCCTTCGTCGGTAATATAGAGGTCTATATCAATGGAACGTATCTCCTGGGCATACAGGAGAGCAGTGGCGAGCAGGGCTGCAAGGCAGAGGAAGAGGCGTTTCATATCACTGTTCTTTCAGGAGGTAAAACTAAGCGGATGATTCTTAATTATCACGAAGCTGCGGATTAAAGCGAATCTCCGAAGTCTTCGCGGAACTTCTTCACGAGGTCTTCCTGCCAGTAGCCAATCTCTTCGAGGCGGCCGAAGAAGAAGCGGAGCACCTTGGGCTCGGATATCCACTTGAGACCTCCGATGAGGCTGCGGTTGTCCCAGAGCCACTTCACGCGGTCGGCGCAGTACTTGACCTGCGAGAGGGTGAAGACGCGGCGGGGCATGGCAAGACGCTGGAGCTCAAGCTCTGCGAAGCGCTCGGTACCGTCGGGCTCCCTCTGCTCGCTGAGCGTACCGCGCTCCATGCCGCGGATACCGCCGGCAATGTAAAGGGCGGCGCCCACGGCTGCTGCCGGATACTGGTCGTGAGGGATATCGGGAACTATCTCGGAGCAGTTGAGATGCGCTCCGAGGCCTCCTGCGGGCTTGATGACTGGCACGCCGTAGTCGTCGAGCTCCTTCACCAGATACTCGATAAATTCGGGACCCTGGCTGATATATTCCATATCAAGCGACTCGTACAGGCCGACGGCCATGGCCTCCATCGAGCGCACCTCCATTCCGCCGTAGGTAAGGAAGCCCTCGAACAGGGGCACGAACTCCATCATCTCGTCGGTGAAGCGCTTGTCGTGGGCGGTGATGATGCCTCCGCGCGAGAAGCCGAGCTTGCGGGCGCTGAAGTAAACGATATCGAAACGGTCTGCAAGGGTATGATATATCTCCTTGGTGGTCATAAACTTGCAGCGGGGCTCGCGGACCTTCATGAAGTACACGTTGTCCTGCAGCAGGGAGGCGTCGAGCACGCTCTTCACCCCGAACTCGTGACATATGTCGGTGACGGCGAGCATATTCTCGAGCGAGACGGGCTGTCCGCCGATGAGGTTGGTGCCTGCCTCAACGCGCACGAAGGCTATCTTCTCGGGGCCGAGCTCCTTGATGGTACGGCGGAGGAGCTTGAGGTCGAAGTCGCCCTTGAACGGGTCGTCGGTCTGGGGGATGAGGCCCTTCTTGTCGACAAGTTCGATTACCTGCCCGCCGAGCCTGGTAATGTGGGCCTTGGTGGTGGTGAAGTGGAAATTCATCAGGGTGTACATACCGGGCCTCACGTAAGCCTCGGCAAGTATGTTCTCAGCGGCTCGGCCCTGGTGGGCGGGAAGTACGTTCTCGGTGCCGAAGACCTCCTTCACCGCGGCCTTGACCCTGTTGAAGGTCTCGCTGCCGGCATAAGCGTCGTCGGCCACGCTCATCGCCGCAACCTGCTCGTCGGACATTCCGTTGACGCCGGAGTCGGTGAGCATATCCATGTAAACGTCCTTGTTCTGAAGGAGGAAGGTATTGTTGCCCGCTTCCTGAATGCGCTTGAGGCGCTCTTCGACGGGAAGGAGTGAAAGTTTCTGGACTACGCGCACCTTGTGCATCTCCAGGGGAACCTGGTTTTCTGACTGATAGAATTTGACTGCCATAAGATAAAATAGAAGATCAGACTGCTAATATAATGAATATTTGATATATTTGCACTTGTTATGCTGGGTACGATAGTAAATGCGGCCTGCATTCTTGCAGGTTCGGTGGCCGGAAGCTTTCTCAGGCGCGGCCTCGGCGAGAAATACAAGGACGTCCTGTACTATGCGATGGGCCTCGCTTCGGTGGCCCCGGGCATCGGCACCTTCACGCGGAACCTGCCCGAAAGCGAGTTCCCGGTGCTCTTCATCCTGAGCCTCGCCATAGGCGGAGTTGCCGGCACCGCCCTCGACCTCGACGCCCGCACCAAGGCCATCATAGCGAAGCGCGGCGGCGAGGGGCTCGCCAACGGCCTCATTTCCGCCTGCCTGCTCTTCTGCGTGGGGACTTTCTCCATCGTGGGGCCCATAATCAGCGCCACCACCGGCGACAACACCTTCCTCTACACCAACGCCACCCTCGACCTCGTGACGTCGATGGTATTCGCGGCCACCTACGGCATAGGCATAGCCGTCGCCGCCCCCATACTCTTCTGCTGGCAGGGACTGTTCTGGCTGGCAGGCAAGCTGGCGGCAAATTCCGACCTGCTGCAGGGCTCGCTGATGTACGAGCTCTCGATAGTGGGAGGAGTGCTGATTCTTTCGTCGGGTCTGTCGCTTCTGCGAATAAAGGATTGCAAGACACTGAATTACCTTCCCGCCCTGCTGATACCGGTGTTCTGGTTCCTCGTGAAAGGACTGTTTTGAGAAGCCGTCGTGAAACTTATTGCAGATTATTCCGTATATAAGATGCAATAAGTATAGTATGAGACAGCTAAAGATTACAAAGTCCATCACCAACCGCGAAAGCGCATCCCTTGACAAATACCTCCAGGAAATCGGCCGCGAGGAGCTCGTGAGCCCCGAAGAGGAGGTCGAACTCGCCCAGCGCATACGCAAGGGCGACCAGGCGGCGCTCGAAAAGCTCACCCGCGCCAACCTGCGTTTCGTGGTATCGGTGGCAAAGCAGTACCAGAACCAGGGCCTCAGCCTGCCCGACCTCATCAACGAAGGCAACCTCGGCCTCATCAAGGCCGCCGAGAAGTTCGACGAAACCAGAGGCTTCAAATTCATCTCCTACGCTGTATGGTGGATTCGGCAGAGCATACTCCAGGCCCTTGCCGAGCAGAGCCGCATCGTGCGCCTGCCCCTCAACCAGGTAGGTTCGCTGAACAAGATAAACAAGGCCCTCAGCAAGTTCGAGCAGGAGTTCGAGCGCCAGCCCTCGGCGGAAGAGATTGCCGAGATGATAAACGTCCCCAAAGACAAGATTGCCGACACCCTGAGGGTATCCGGCCGCCATGTCAGCGTCGACGACCCCTTCGTGGAGGGTGAAGACAACTCGCTTCTCGACGTACTTCCCAACGACGACTCCCCCAGCGCCGACAAGGGTCTCACCAACGAGTCGCTCAGCACCGAAATCGAGCGCTCCCTGCAGATTCTCACCCCCCGCGAGCGTGAAATCATCAAGAGCTTCTTCGGAATAGGCTGCCAGGAGATGACCCTCGAAGAGATAGGCGAGAGGCTCGACCTCACCCGCGAACGCGTGCGCCAGATAAAGGAAAAGGCCATACGCAAGCTCAAGAAACCGTCTGCAAGCAAACTGCTCAAATCATACCTCGGATGACAAGCGCCGAACAATTCATAGCCCGAAAGGCCGCGGACGCCGTAGAAGCCCTCTACGGCGCGTCCGTTGATGCCTCCACCCTCCAGGTACAGGTTACCCGCAAGGATTTCGAGGGTGACTACACGCTCGTGGTATTCCCGCTTCTGCGCACCACGAGGCAGGGCCCGGCCGCCACTGCGGAGGCCATAGGAAGCTGGCTCACGGCCAACTGCCCTGAAATAAAGTCGTTCAACGCGGTACAGGGCTTCCTCAATATTTGCCTCGACCCTCTCTACTGGCGCGAGGTACTGAGCGACATTACGGCCGACCCCGGCTTCGGGCAGCTGCCCTCCACGGGGCGCCGCATAATGGTAGAATTCTCCTCGCCCAACACCAACAAGCCCCTGCACCTCGGCCATATACGCAACAATCTTCTGGGCGCCTCCGTATCGGAGCTCCTCAAGGCCGCAGGCAACGAGGTAATCAAAGTCACCCTCGTCAACGACCGCGGGGTACATATCTGCAAGTCGATGTACGCCTGGGAGAAGCTCTTCGACGGAGCCACCCCCGAGAGCACCGGCATCAAGGGCGACCATCTCGTGGGCGACTGCTACGTAGCCTACTCCAAATCCGAGAAGGAGCACCCCGAGGCCGGCGCCGACGTCCACGACATGCTGGTCAAATGGGAGCAGGGTGACCCTCAGGTCCGCGCCCTCTGGAAGATGATGAACGAATGGGTGTTCGCCGGCTTCGAGCAGACCTACAAGGCCCTCGGCATCAGCTTCGACCGCACCTACTACGAGCACGACACTTACCTTCTGGGCAAGGAGCTCGTGCAGAAGGGCCTCGACAAGGGCGTGTTCGTGCGCGACCCCGACGGCTCGGTGTGGTGCGACCTCACCGCCGACGGGCTCGACCGCAAGCTCCTCCTCCGCTCAGACGGCACTTCCGTATATATGACCCAGGACCTCGGCACCGCCGAGCGCCGTTTCAGCGAGTTCAGCCTCGACTCCCACGTGTACGTGGTGGGCGACGAGCAGAACTACCACTTCCAGGTGC
>JAFSVP010000014.1 GCA_017444905.1 Bacteroidales bacterium | reverse complement strand
GGAAGACGGCACCTTCGACAAACTCGCGAAGCGCGAGCGTCTGCAGGTTGACCGCCAGCGCGCCAAGCTCGAAAAGAACCTCGGCTCCATCCGCGACATGAGCCGTCTCCCCTCCGCCATCTTCGTGGTGGACATCCAGAAAGAGGCCAACGCCGTAAAGGAAGCCAATCGTCTTAACATTCCGGTATTCGCCATGGTTGATACTTGTTGCGATCCGACCCCTGTCGACTTCGTAATCCCGGCTAACGACGATGCGGCAAAGTCCATCGAGTGCATTATGAACGTACTCTGTGCGGCTATCGCTGAAGGTCTCGAAGAGCGCAAGCTCGAGAAAGACAAGGAGGATACTCCCGAGGAAGGCACCGAGAACGCCCCCAAGGCTCCCGCCAGGAAGCTTCGTTCCCGCAAGGGTGCGAAGGCTGAGGCCGCCGAAGAGGCTCCCGTAGCCGAAGAGAGCGCCGCAAGCGCAGAATAAGAGAAGTTCCATTTCATAACACAACAAAGCTATGGCAATCACTGCAGCAGACGTAATGAAATTACGCAAGATGACTTCCGCAGGTATGATGGACTGCAAGAAGGCTCTCGAAGAGGCTGAAGGCGACTTCGAGAAGGCCATCGGCATCATCCGCGAGAAGGGTAAGATGGTTGCGGCAAAGCGCGCCGACCGCGAGACTTCCGAAGGTGCCGTCAAGGCACGCGTCGCAGGCGGCAAGGGCATTCTGGTATGCCTCGGCTGCGAGACCGACTTCGTGTCGCGCAACGCCGACTTCCAGAACCTCGCCGACGCCATCGCCGACGTGGCCATCGCCAACTGCCCCGCCGACCTTGAGGGCCTGAAGGCCTGCAAGATGGCAGACGGCTATACCGTAGAGGAGGCAGTCGAGGCCCAGACCGGCAAGACCGGGGAAAAGCACGTGCTCGTGGGCTACGCCATCGTGGAGGCTCCCTTCGTGGCTGAGTACATCCACAAGATCAACGGCAAGCTCGGCGCCCTCGTCGGCTTCAACAAGCCCGTCTCCGAGGCCCTCGCAAAGGGTGTCGTGATGCAGGTCGCTTCGATGAACCCCGTTTCCATCGGCATCGCCGACTGCCCTCAGTCGGTTCTCGATTCCGAGAAGGCGGTGGCCGTCCAGAAGACCAAGGAAGAGCTTGTGCAGAAGGCAATTGACGCCGCTCTCAAGAAGGCCGGCATCAACCCTGCCCACGTCGACAGCGAAGACCACATCGAGTCCAACACTGCCAAGGGCTGGCTCACTCCCGAGCAGGCCGCGAAGGCCCGCGAGATTATCAAGACCGTCGGAGAAGAGAAGGCTGCGAACCTCCCCGCTCCCATGATCGAGAATATCGCCAACGGACGTGTCCAGAAGTTCCTCAAGGAGCAGACCCTCGAAGAGCAGGACTACCAGATGAGCGACGAGAAGATGTCCGTCAAGGACGCTATCGCCAAGGAAGACAAAGACGCAAAGGTCGTTGCCTTCAAGCGCTTCTCGCTCAACGACTAGTCATCAGACTTACCGAATAACGCTTGACCGGCGGAACCCCTGGGGCTCTGCCGGTTTTGTATATACCTGGCAGTCAGGTTCTTATGGTAGCCTAAACAAATTTTATCATGTCAAAATAATTTTTAGAGTCAGGTTTTTACGATTCTTTATAAAAAAGCGGGTGACCGGAGGCCGGGCGGACCGCTTTTTTTGTTTCCTTTGCCGAAAAACCACGACGCTATGAACAAACTTCGGATAACTGTCGCAATGATACTCGCCACGGCCGCGTCCTGCGTGCTGCTTGACCCGGAGCTGCCGCTGGGAAGTGTCAGGGACCCGTACAGGAGCGGAGAAGGAGGAACGGAAGAAGGCGGAGAAGGAGGCGCCGGCACTAAGGCCGACACCGTGTTCGCCGTATCTGCGGTATGCTTCCCGCGCGAGTATGACTGGCAGAGAGACAGCTCATATGGAGAGGTAGCCTGCACCTTGCGCCTCTTCAGGGGCGAGAGAATGCTGGTGGAAGTGCCCGCAGGGCCGGGGACCTATGCCGACGGAGCCGCCGACCGCCATCATATCATAGACGGAAGGCTGTATTCCGAAATCTGCGATTCCAGGGGTACCATAGTCAGCTGCGACGGAAACCCTGCAGCCAGATGGAAGGAGGCGGAAAGGCTGCTCGGGCTGGTCGTGTCGGAAGGTTCCATTTTTACCCTGAGCCGGCCTGCGGGCAAAGAAGATGGCTTCGTTTATCGCAGGAACGGTGAAGTGCTGATGAAGCTTGACAGCGGCACACCTTTCGGGGGCTTCGGTCACAACGGATACGGCCCCGGTGGTGCCCTGTATCAGGATGAGGGGAAAGTCTGTTTTGCCTACAGTGTCTGCTCGGCGTGGATGACTTCCGTCTATGGAGTGGCTGACGGGGTGGCCGAAACTCTGCTGCGCTCCCCGTCTGCAAAACCGCTTGACGCTAAATATATAAAAGGAAAGCCCGCGGTGCTCTACAACGACGGCGGAGCCACGGTGCTATCCTGCGAGGGGAGGGACATAGATATCGGACAGGGCGGCAGCCTGTTGTGGAATAATGGCTCTCTGCTGCTCTTCGAAGGGAGGGTAAGTGTTATGGGCAGCTGGCAATTCGCCGGCAGCGGAAAAAGGGCGGCTGGGATAGGCTGGGAGAATTCCGGCCTGGTGTGGGAGAATGGTGCCGACTACATTTACTGCGACGGGGAAAGCTGCGACCATCTGGAGCCATCGGACCTGAGGTTGCGGGGGTGCTATTTTCCCCGGAGGGAGTGCGGCAAGCTCGCTGGCGGGAAGCTGGCCCTCGCGCTGACTCCGCTGGACACGGGCTCTTCGCCTTATCTTGCGTTCGGCAGGGATACGCTGAGATACCCGGTATGCGGGTTCCTGTCCGGGGTTGAGGTGTCGGTCAGAAAATAATCCCCCGTTCGGGGCACAAAACTTAAACCTGATGCTTATAAGAACTTACGGAGCCAAATGCATCGGAATCGATGCGGTGGAGGTGACGGTCGAGGTCAATATCGACCGCGGAATCGGGATTCATCTGGTGGGGCTTGCCGACATAGCAGTCAAAGAGAGCCTGTTGCGTACGATTACGGCCATGCGCTCGATGGGTTTCAATATCCCGGGCAAACGCATCGTCATCAACCTCGCGCCTGCCGACCTCAGGAAGAACGGCAGCGGCTACGACTTGCCTATAGCCGTGGGCATCATAGCCGCATCCGAACAAAGGGAACTGCCGCTGGCAGGACGGTACGTGATTATGGGGGAGCTCGGGCTGGACGGAAGCGTGAGAGAGATTCCAGGGGCCCTTCCGATTATCGAGATGGCCGGGCACGGCGACTACGACGGCGTCATACTTCCGGTGGCATCGGCGCTGGAAGCCCTTGAAATGAAGGGAGTCCGCATCTTTGCGGTCGAGACTCTGGCAGACGTTATCCGCATACTATCGGGAGCGGAAGACTGCAGTGACCTGCTGCTTGAGAACAGCAGGTCAGCCTCAAGCCTGCTGAGAAGCAAGGAGTCGGAGGAGAACCGGTTCGAGCGCGACTCCATCCCCGATTTTGCTGAAATCATAGGTCAGGAGGGGGCGAAAAGGGCAATGGAGATAGCGGCTGCCGGAGGGCACAATATCGCTATGACAGGGCCTCCCGGCACGGGCAAAAGCACTTTGGCAAAGGCCCTTGCGGGAATACTGCCCCCTATGACGGCGGAAGAGAGTCTCGTCACCTCGAAGATTTTCAGCATAGCCGGCAAGGGCGGCCTCCGCTACGGGCTTATGAATCGGAGGCCCTTCCGTGCGCCGCACTACTCGGCCACGCTCACCGCTCTTATCGGAGGCGGTTCGGGTGACAATATCCTGCCCGGTGAGGTCAGCCTGGCACAGAACGGAGTGCTATTTCTCGACGAGGCGCCCCTTATGCCTTCAGCTACCCTGGAAGCACTCCGGGCTCCCATAGAAGACCGAAAGGTTGTGATATCCAGGCTGCGCTCGAAGGTGGAGTTCCCTGCAGAATGTATGCTTGTGCTAGCCTCCAACCCCTGCCCCTGCGGATACTGGGGTGAGGGCGACCGATGCACCTGCACCCCTGCAAGGCGGGCGGCGTACCTTGCCAAGTTGAGCGGCCCGATGATGGACCGCATCGACCTGCACGTAAGCGTCTCTCAGGTTACTGTCAGGATGATAGGGGCGCGGAGCGAGGCTGAAAGCTCGGCGGCAGTGGCCTCAAGGGTGATGAAGGCCCGCGAAATTCAGCGTCGGCGATTCGATGGCGAAGGAATACTCACCAACTCCGCTATGGGGCGCAAGCAGATAGAGCGTTTCTGCCCGCTCGACGAAAACTGCAGCGAGGCCCTTCTGGGCATTATGGAAAAGCTCGGCCTCTCGATGAGGGCGTATTTCCGCATCATACGGGTGGCCCGCACTATAGCCGACCTCGCCGGCGAGGAGTCAATCCGCCGCGAGCATATCGCCGAGGCTGCCGGCTACCGCTTCCTCGACCGCCGGCAGATATAAACAACTTCTTGAAAAGCCGGCCGTATTTGATTTTATATTTAATTTTGCATTACATTTGCAATACATATAAAGTAAATGGCCTTATGACTTCAATGACAATCAGGGTAGATGAACAGTTGAAAAGGAGCTTTGATATTCTTTGTGACCAGTTTGGTCTCAGCAATACTGCTGCGCTCAGTCTCTTTATGAAGGCGGTGGTGAGGGAGCGACGGATACCGTTTGAAATCAAGGCTGACTCGGAAGCGGATGTGCGGAAACAGGGTTGGGAGGCTTTTATGAGAATGCGGAAATCGGCTCTGGCCAGTGATGCCGCCGATATGCCCCTATCTGAAATCAATGAAGAGATTAGTGCGGTCAGGAATGGGGAATAGTGTATTTGCAGTTATAGATACAAATGTAATTGTTTCCGCCCTTCTTTCAAGCCGTCTGGATTCTTATCCATTGACTGTCATGGCGTACGTTTATTCCGGAGCTGTAACACCGGTTTTTAACGACGAAATAATCAAAGAGTATCGGGATGTTCTGGGCAGGGAAAGATTCCATTTCGATCCCGTAGATATCGAAAGTGCCATCTCGGCTATTACCACTTACGGTTTAAACATTGAAAGAACCAAGGTTGAAGACGAGATTTTCCCAGATTTGAAAGACGTTGTGTTCTACGAAGTCAAGATGAGCGAGGAAGACGCTTATCTTGTGACCGGGAACATCAGACATTTTCCGAAAACGCCGTTTGTGGTAACTCCACGTGAAATGGTTGAGATGCTGATCGAATAACAGCTCTGGCGGAGGCGAGGGCCTCGAGGGCGGAGGCGTGGCCGGTGGCGTCCACCCAGCCGAGACAGTCTTCGGGAATGCTTACTTTGAACCCGGCGTTCAGAAGGTCTTCGGCGGTGTTGCGCACGCAGTATTCGGTGGCGATGCCGGTGACGTAAACGAGTTCAGTCTCCATAATCTCCAGCACTTCGCCCAGAGTCTGCCCGGCGGCGTTGCGCCCTTCGAAGCCGGAGTACTGTTCGACGCCCTCGTTGCAGCCCTTCAAGAAGACAAGGTCTTCATTGACAAAGGGTTGCAGCAGCTCGTGAATCTCCGCTCCGTGCGTGCCTTCCACGCAGTGCGGCGGCCAGGGGCCTCCCTGCTGCTTGAAGGAGCAGTGGCCGGAGGGATGATGGTCGCAGACAAAGAGAACAGGCACGCCTTCGTGCTTTCGGATAAACTCCGCCGTGGCTTCGGCGGCTTCGGTGGAATGGGCGCAGGCAAGCGCCCCGCCGTCTATGAAATCGTAAAGTACGTCAACTACTACAATGGCACAGTTCTTCATACCGCAAACATACGAAAAAATCAAGAAGCTGCTTATAATTAATTATAGCTTCTTATCTTTGTAAACCAAACCACATTCGCATATGGTACTGAGCATACTTGACACCGACCTTTATAAGTTCTCGACGTCCAACGCCTATTTCCATCTTTATCCGCTGTCGGAAGGCACTTTCCGTTTCCACGACCGCAGCGGGGAGGTGTATGACGCAGCCTTCCTTTCAGCCCTGAAGGATGAAATCGCAAGGCTTGGGGAGCTTGCGCTCTCGCCCGAAGAATTCGAATACGCCACCTCCCGCATACGCTACATAAGCCGCAACTACTGGGAGTGGCTGAAGGGCTTCCGCTTCGAGCCCCTCAAAGTTGAGGCAAGCCTCGACGCCGAGGGTCACCTGCAGATGGAAGTAACTGATTATCTGTATAAAGTAACTCTCTATGAGGTTCCGCTGCTTGCCACAGTGGCTGAGCTTCGCAATCGCTATAGGGCAGTAACTCCCGACAGTGGCGAAGTGCTCCGCCTCCTTGACGCGAAGATTGAAGAAGCCGTCCGCCATGAGCTTCCCTTCTCCGAGTTCGGGACGCGCCGCCGCTTCTCTTCCGACATCCACGAGCTGGTGGTGAGGGAGCTGAAGGAGAAGTGCCCGCGCTGGTGCGCCGGTACTTCCAACGTCTATTTCGCCATGAAGTACGGAATGACACCCATCGGCACCTTCCCGCACGAGTGGGTAATGTTCCACAGCGGGGTATTCGGCTATAAAAGAGCGAATTACCTTTCTCTTGAAGACTGGATAAAGGTATATGACGGAGCGCTCGGAACCGCGCTTATGGACACCTTTACCACCCGCTCCTTCCTTCGCACTCTCACGATGAAGCAGGCAAAACTGCTCGACGGCTTCCGCCAGGACTCCGGCGACGAGAAAGAGATAGGCGATATGACCATCGCAAGGCTCGAGGAGTTCGGCATCGACCCGCGCACGAAAATCATAGTTTTCAGCAACGCGCTGACCTTCCCGAAATACCGGGAGGTGGCCGACTATTTCCGGGGCAGGATAAAATTCAGCGCCGGCATCGGCACCAACCTTACCTGCGACCCGGGCATCGAAGGTTACAGGCCGGCGAATATAGTAATGAAACTCTCACGCTGCCGTAT
Source organism: Bacteroidales bacterium (assembly GCA_017444905.1). Classification (GTDB taxonomy): domain Bacteria; phylum Bacteroidota; class Bacteroidia; order Bacteroidales; family UBA932; genus Cryptobacteroides. The sequence continues at coordinate 9,821 of JAFSVP010000014.1, read as the reverse complement.
GAGCGCCAAGGACCCCTGGGAGAAGGTCATCAAGATTTCCGACGACGCCGGAAAGCATATGGGCGAAGACATCGAGTTCAGCATAGCGTCGCACGAACTGCATCTAAACGAGGCCTGACAAATGAATAAAGCGATAAGAATAGCCGTGCTGGCGCTGGTTCTGCTGCTGCCTGCAACAGTTCAGGCAAAGCAGCGCCTGCCGAAGGGCTGCACCGTGTGGGGGCAGGTTCTGAAAGACGGTGTCCCGGCTCCCGGCGTCATCGTATCCGACGGAGCGGACATCACTGCCACCGACAAGAAAGGGTTCTACTACCTTAACTCGCAGAAAAGCGAGGGAAGCGTGTTCGTGAGCATCCCTTCAGGCACCGAGGTCGAAACTACCTGGGGTATGCCGCACTTCTGGCAGAGGCTTACGGAGCCGTCCGGGGCGGCCGAGCGCCACGACTTTGAGCTTAAATCCGTGCCGAACGACGACTACACGCTCATAGTCGTCTCCGACATTCACCTTGCAAACCTGTTCGACGACATACGCCAGTTCAACGAGACCTTCATGCCCCGCTTGCGGGAGGAGGTGGACAAGGCCGCGAAGCGCGGCCCGGTTTACTGCCTGAACTGCGGCGACAGCTCCTACGACCGTTACTGGTACGAGTACGGCTATACTATCGAGTCATTCCCCAAAACGCTGGAGGACTGCAAGTTCCCCGTCCCGATGTTTCACGTCATGGGCAACCACGACAACGACGGCGGCATACCGCGCGAGGGTGATGTCGACTACAATGCGGCCGAGCGTTACCGCCGCAGCATGGGGCCTACGCACTACTCCTTCAACCTCGGCCGCGAGCACTACATAGTGCTGGACAACATCGTGTATCTCAACAGCGAAGGACGCATCGACGACTACGAAGGCATAAGCGGAAAGCGCGACCACGACCATTACATAACCCCGGAGCAGCTGGAATGGATGAAGAAGGACCTGGTGACGGTGAAAGACAAGAGCGCTCCGCTCATCATCGCCTTCCACAGCCCTATGATGCGCTACAAGGGCGGCTTTACAGGCAGCCGCATCATCCAGCGCTTCCAGGACAGCGGCGGCCGCGCAGAGCAGCTTTTCAACGAGTTCACGGCTCTCTTCAGTGAATATCCCGAAGTGCATTTCATTTCCGGCCACTCGCACCAGAATATGCTCTGCTATGGATCGGACGACACTTCCACCTACCCGCGCATATCCAATATCGTGGAGCATAACGTCTCCGGCGTATGCGGATGCTGGTGGCAGCCGGCGGCGCACGGCGGCCTCACGCTTGCTCCCGATGGCGCTCCTGCGGGTTTCGAGGTCTTCCCCTTCAGCGGCGGGAGTATGCAGTGGTACTTCGTGTCGCTCGACGACGGAGCGGACAGTCAGTTCCGGGTATTCGATATGAACGCGGTACGCGATTTCTACCGCAGCGACGGAGCCATGCGCGCTATGCTCAAGCACTTCGACAAGCGCACTGACTACGGAAAGATTGAGGACAATATGCTTCTCATCAACGTCTGGGCGTGGGAAAGCAAGTGGAAGATAAGTGTCACCGAAGACGGAAAGGAGCTTGATGTCAAGCACAAAAAAGCGGAGAACCCCCAGCTCACTCTGGACTACTATTTGCCGAAGTCGGGCTGGGACGACAACACCAGGAACCGCTGGCCCGAAAAATACAACGACCCCGTAGTCAAGCCGCACTACTTCTGGGTCAGGACTTCGTCTCCCACAAGCACTGTAACTGTCAAGGTTACAGACAGTTTCGGGAACGAATACGTGCAGGTGGTCCGGCGGCCGAAGCCCTTCGGCAAGCTGATGCGATAGGAGTAAAGAGTAGTTTATGGAATCCAAGTCAGAGCTCCGCAGGCTGATGCGGCAGATGGAGGCTGCCTTTCTGGAAAATCCGGAAAGGGTTGAAAGGGAGAGCCTTGCCATTCGCTCTGCGATAGAGTCCGACCCCAGCTTCAGGGCTGCCCGGACGGTGCTTCTTTACTGCTCCATCAGGGGGGAGGTGCCTACTGCCGACTGGATTCGCGACTGGTCAGCGCACAAGCGCATAGTGCTGCCGCTGGTGGTTTCCGCCCCGGCCCTGGCACCATCCTCAGCTTTAACACCGGCATACGAAGAGGTTGCAAGAGCTGAAACCGCACCCACCCTCCTCCTGAAAGAATATGTCGCGGGCCTCCTTGTGCCTGGGTACAAAGGTATCCTGGAGCCTGCCGCCGGCTCGCCGGACGTGAGCCCTGAAGAAATAGACTACGCGCTGATACCCGGCGTTGCTTTTACGGCCGGCGGCCTGAGGCTCGGAAGGGGAGGGGGCTTCTACGACAGGCTGCTGCCGCATCTGGGCTGCCCCAAGATGGGCGTCTGCTTCTCTTTCCGCATCCGCAAAACTCTGCCTTCCGACCCCTGGGACTCGCCTCTCGACGGCGTCGTGATCTTCTGAACCCGCCCTGCAATACCCTTTTTCCTCTTTGATATAAGCGCAAAATTTGTTAATTTTGTGCATCATAATTATTAACTGATGAAACTCAATAAGTTATTTCTTCTGGTATGCTCTTCGGCGCTGCTCCTTCTTTCCTGCAGCAGGGAAATCGAGCCGCAGTATCCCGACGGAGTATATCCCTCGATGACCCTCTTCGCGGTGCAGCCTGAGGCCAAGTCCTATATGGGCTCCGTGCAGGGCGACGGTTCCGTCCCCATCTACTGGAATGCCACCGACGAGCTCTGGGTACGCTCAGCGGCACAGGAAGCCGGCACTCCTGGCAACAAGTTCACCACCTCCTCGTCAGACCTCTCCGACGGAGGCCTCTGCGCCAGGTTCCGTGGCAACGCTCCAGCCGACGGGCCGTACGTGGCAGTGTATCCGTATCAGCTGGTGGATTCATCCTCCGACAACAATACCATCGTCGTAAAGGTCCCCCAGTCACAGGATTACGCACAGAAGAGCTTCGGCGACCAGTCCAATTTCACTGCCGCCGTATGGTCTTCCGGAAACGAGGTGTGCCTGAGGAACCTCGCCGGCGCCATCCGCTTCAGCTTCAAGGGTACAAAGAGCGTGAAGAAGATAATACTCTCTGACAACGACCCTTCGGTGGCCCTCTGGGGCGACTGCACGCTTACCGTCGATTATTCATCCGAAACTATCTCTTCGGTAGTGTGGTCCAACACGGCGTCCAACCGCAACCAGCTGACTCTCACCTGCGAGTCGGCGGTGAAGCTCGGCACCTCCATCACGGAGTTCATCTTCGTCGTGCCCGTAGGAGCCTTTGCCAAGGGCTTCACCTGCACGCTCTACGACGCCTCCAACAAGGTCATCAAGACCATAGGCACCGACAATCCCTGCACCGTCGAAAGGAGCAAGATTGTCAATATGAAGGAAATCACTCCCGAGAACCAGCTTTTCAGCGGCGGCGACGGTTCGCAGGCAAAGCCTTACCGCATCGCCACCCCCGACGACCTCGTGCTTCTCGCCAACAGCGTCAACGGGAGCTCCTCATCCTCCTACAATACCAAGTATTACAGGCAGATACGCGACATCAACATGAAAGATGTCGCCATCAACTGCATAGGCAACACCTCCTCTCTCGCCTTCAAGGGCAACTATGACGGCGGCGGCTACTCCATAACAAGCCTCAAGCCCACCTGCGCCTCTTCCGCTGCCGCAGGAATGTTCGGCTACCTGTCATCGGCTACCGTAAAGAACGTGGTAGTTGACGGTTACACCAATACCGGCACCACCGGAGAGCAAGGCGTGATTGCGGGCCGTTCCACCAGTTCCACCATCTCCAACTGCACCGTCAGGGTCGGCACCGTCAAGTTCAAGCAGTGCGCAACCGGCGGCGTGGTCGGTTATATGAGCGGAGGCTCGGTCAGCAACTGCACCGTCACCGGCTTCTTCCACAACGAGAACACGGCCACCTTCAACAGCGTGAGCGGATGCACCGTCATAGGAGGCGTAGCCGGATACATCACAGGCGCCACCATCCAGAACTGCAGCTTCCGGGGCAACGTCACCGGAAGCGGCGAAGAGGTTGGCGGTATCGTCGGCAGCATGACCTCCAGCAACGTCAAAAACTGCAGCGTACTCGAAGGCAGCGGCATCTGTACATATAATTATTATGTCGGCGGTATCGCCGGCCAGATGCTCAGCGGCAACATATCGGGCTGCTCGGTACAGTCTGGCATCTCCGCCTATTTCCCCGGCGCCGGCGGCATCGTGGGCTGGCTGAAGAACGGCAATGTCACCGACTGCGTAGTGGGCTCCTACACCACCGTGCGCTCGTCGCAGGACAAAGGCGGCGGCATCGCAGGCTATATCTATTCCACGGATGCACAGTCGGTTACTATCAGCGGATGCACGGTGTACGGTAATGTCACCGCGGCCTATTCCGTCGGAGGCCTTGCCGGCGAGGTCAACCCCAACGTCGACTCCTCCGTCATCAACTTCGTCAACTGCGCCTACATCGGAGGCGAAATCTTCAGTTGCGGCTTCCTGATTACCTCCAGCGACAGCTGGGCGATGGTAGGCGGCCTCGTGGGCTGGGCAAGGTTCAAGTCCACCTCCGCCACCATCAACTTCATCAACTGCTTCGCCGACGCCCAGGCCATCAGGGCCGATTTCACCGAGCCTCTCAAGCTCAGCATCGGAGGACTCATCGGCGAGCAGGGCGGAAGTTCAGCCAACTGCAACCTCCAGGGCTGCTACACCACCTTCACCAACGGCCGTCTCGTAGTGAACGGAAGTACCACTCCCTCGTCGTCTTACACCAACTACGGCGCCGTCGCCGGCACTGCCACCAAGTTCACGATGGACCACGTTTACTATCCCAACGGTCTGTCGGTCTGCGGTACCTCCGCCACCATCACCAAGACCGAGTGCGCCGCATACACGGTGTACAAGATGGTGAACAACACTATGCGCGACCGCCTGAACGAGTTCCGCACCGCCTACACCGGCAGCTTCACCCTCAAGAAGTGGGTGGCCGGCAATGACGGCGGATACCCCCTGTTCGACGGAATCATAGCCAATCCTACCATCGGCAAGCGCAAGCCCCTTAGGGTGAGTATAATAGGCGACTCCCTCTCGACCTTCCAGGGTTACTGCCCTCACGGATATCACGAAAGCCGGGCCCCCTCGGGCTACCACTGCCACTACCCGACCTCCGACGGCAACGTCACCTCGGTAACCCAGACCTACTGGTACAGACTCACTTACGACTATCTGCAGAACGCGGTCTGGGACACCAACCTCGCCTTCTCAGGCACTGCCACCACGCGTTGCACCGACACTTCCAAGAGCAGCAACTACTGGTACGGAGAGGATTTCTGCACGCGCTACATCCAGAACGGCGGCCTCGGCTCTCCCGATATCGTGATAATCAACGGCGGTGCCAATGACTGGGCTCACGGCATCTACAACCTGCTCGGTTCGCAGAAGCTTACCCGCTACCCGTCCACCACGCCTCACCGCCCGTCCGATTCGGCCATGAACGCCGCCTATGCGGTGGCAGACGCCTGTACCACCCTCGCCCAGGCCAAGGCCCTGCCCGACGCAACCTTCATCGAGGCCTACCTCAAGCTCGTGAGGATGATAACCCTGCAGTATCCTCATTGCAAGATAGTGGTGCTGATTCACGACACCCTCACTCCCGACGTCGAGGAGTCGCTGATTCACATCGCCAACCATTATGAGAACTGCCGCTACGTCGACCTGTACGCCGTCAACGGTTTCAATGACCTCGGCTGGAACTTCGAATACCTCGACAAGGGCTATCAGCCCAATATGCCGAAGCACGACTTCGACTGGTCCGACATCAAGACTGACGACAAGCGCAAGAACTGCAGCGACCATTATGCCGACAAGGCCATGAAGTTCATAGCCAACAAGATATACACCGAGCTCGGGACCTGGCTCGAGTCTTCCTCGACCTATGCCGACGAGGCCGGCGGATTCATCAACAATTTCGATAACGCAAACGGAGCATGGTGATGAAAACAAGATACATTTTACCCCTGATGCTGCTTGCAGCCCTTGTTTCCTGCAAGAAAGACGACAGCCCCGCCGAATCGGCCCTCAGCGGCAGTCCGATGACGCTCACCGGTGGTATCGGTGACACTTCCACCAAAATAAATTTCGTCGAAGAGCAGGAGCTGTTCACCTCCGTCACCTGGCAGGAGAACGACCGCCTGTGGGTGAGGGCCAGTTCCCAGCCCTATTGGGAGAGGGGCGACTGCTTCACCACCTCGGCTGACAAAATCAGCGCCGACGGGCGCACCGCCACCTTCAGCGGCATAGCCCGCACCGACGGCAAGCTCTGCGCAATCTATCCCTTCCAGTATGTCAACGAGGCCTCCAACAACGACAAGATTATGCTCGACGTTATTCAGAGCAAGAGTCTCGTCCGCGACAACTGCGCGTTCATAGCCAACTGCGCGGCAGCCTTCTGGGCCGACGGCTCCGACGCCTTCACGATGCAGTACCTCTTCGGCGCTCTCAAGGTGAGCCTGGTCGGAGCAGGTCAGGTGCTCGCCAAGGCCGAGCTTATAGACAACAACGGCGAGAACGCCCTCTGGGGCACCTGCACCATCGTTCCCGACTATGCCAAGAAGACTTTCAAGTCGGTGAAGATGACCAACTCCAGCGGCTCGAAAAACACAATAGCGCTCACTTCATCCGATGGCATCACCCTCGACTCCACTCCTCTCGAGTTCTACTTCATCGCGCCCGCCGGCTCCCTGTCAGACGGCTTTATGCTGAAGCTCACCGCCAAAGACGGCAGTATCATCAAGCTCCTGCATACCACCAGCACGGCCAACAAGATTGTGCGCGGAACCGTAATCAAGCTCCCCACGATGGACGTGAGCATACCCGACACCGGCGACTTCTCCGGAGGCACAGGTACCGAGGAGGATCCTTATCTCATCACCAGTCCCGAAGACCTCATCGAGCTCTCGCTCAAGGTGAATACCGCCGGTGACAATGCCTACGCAAGCAAGTACTACCGTCAGGCAGGTACCATCAATATGTCCGGCAAGTCGTTCACTCCCATAGGCAACACGCAGGATACTCCGTTCAAGGGCCATTACAACGGCGGCGGCAACAGCATCACAAACCTCAGCACTGCCGGCACCGACAGCAGCAATCCCGCCAGCGGCGTGTTCGGCTATGCGATAGACGCTGAAATCAGCAACGTCGTCATCCGCAAGAGGACAAACACCGGTGATTTCAACCGCGTGGGCGGCCTCGTGGGCTTCGCACAGAGGTGTACCATCAGCGAGTGCCAGTATGTCGAGGGCGAGCTTACAGCCAGTCAGAATATCTGCGGCGGACTCGTAGGCCAGCTCAGCGGCGGCACCATCTCGCACTGCGACATCTCCGGCGCCAAGGTCACCAGCACCGGCCCCTATGTCGGAGGCATCGTCGGCTGGTGCACGGGCAACGGCACCATCAAGAACTGCAACGTCCTCGATTCGTCCACCATCAAGGGTACCAACGGAGTAGGAGGCATCTGCGGAAGGCTCGACTACGGTACCATCAAGACCTGCAAGTGCAAGGGCACTTCCTGGGTCGAGGGTTCCGGCTACGGCGTGGGCGGAGTCTGCGGCTGGTCGATAGCCGAGAATCCCTGCGTCATCGACAACTGCTATATGCAGGAGAAGAGCCGTGCAAAGGGCCAGTATTCCATTAGTGGCATACTCGGCTACGCATATCCCAACGCCAGCAAGTCCATAACCCTCATCAACTGCGGTGTGGGCTCCGGCTACATTCACTCCACTACCTGTGATACCGGCGGCGACGTCTCCAAGGGCGACTGTATGAACGGCGGTATCTGCGGCTGGCTCAGGGCTTCCAACGCCAACGTCACGGCCAAGGTCATCAATTGCTTCGCCTATGTTTCCGGCGGCGGCTTCCCCATCGATACCGAGGTGGCCCACCCTTCAATCGGCGACATCGTGGGCTATGTCTCCACTTCCGGCACCTGTAATATCCAGATAGCCAACTGCTGCGGCAACCTGTACCTGAGCGATATCGTCCGCGCGGGCACGGCACTTACCATCAGCGACTCCAGCACCTACGACTCCTACAGGGTCGGTGCCATATTCGGATACATTTCCGGCAACAACTCCGGCTGTTCGGTAAAGCACTGCTACTTCGTGAATGACAAGGACCTCAAAATCGGTTCAACCCCCGGCTCCAGCGTCGTCCTGAGCGGCAACGTGGGCGTAGCCCTCTCGACCTTCAACGACCAGACCACCGTGAAGAACGCCCTCAACAGCTACGTCAGTTCATACTCCGGCAGCGAAACCCTGATGACCTGGACCATCTACTCCTCGAGACCTTATATTTAGAAGTAAACCGATTCCTGAATCGGGAACTGCCGTCCACGGCATCATGTTGAATCTACCTTTCCTGCTCCGCCACGTATTTGGCGGAGCAGGCGCGTTTTTGGGCTATTTCTCTCTTACTCCGCCAGGACGATGGCGGAGTAGGATAGGTTGATTTGATTGGACGGACAGGATTTCTTTATCCTCAGACCCGCCGGGCGCGGGATGAGCGGACATGCCCGGGGATGAAGCATAAGCATCCGCGCTTGTAGCGGAAGGGGCCCGCGAAGAGGGAAGGCGAGCGACAGCGAGGCGTAAGCATGCGAGGAAGTATGTAGTAACATAGTCCGTAAGCCCAAAAGAGCGGATACGCATAAAGAAAGAGGGCGACTATCGGCCTTTCGACTTCAAGTCACCCTCATTTTCTATAAGAGCCTGTTCTTTGGCAAGGCGGCAAAGCCCGCCTCTGACAGGCCTGCAAGAGGCCTCTGTCTCCCGGGCGTTACTTCTTGTATTTCAGAAGGAAGAGGCCGTCCTGGCCCTGGACCAGGTAGCGGTTGCAGCGGAAGTGGGCGCAGTCTTCAAGCTCGCCGGTAGTGCCGAGACTCATGTCGAGGACCTCGACTGGCTTCTTCTTCGCAAGGTCCCAGACGAAAAGATAGCTGGGATACTTATCGGTACCGAGACCGGTGGGCATCAGGAGACGGCCCTTGTGAATACAGAGGCCCTGGCCGATGGTTGCGAACGATAGACCGTGGTCTTCAAGCACGTAGTTCTCGAGCATATCGGCATAAGTGAGTGTCACCATGCCGCTCTCATCGGAGTCGGAGAGCTTGGGAAGCCTGAACTTCACCACCCTGTGGCGGTTGTGCTCGACATCCTTGTCGCCTGTAGTGTTGCCGTAGCCGTAGAGCATCTTGTTCTTGCGGTCAACCACCCACTGCAGGGCATAGCCGAACAGATGGTCGGGGTCGTCGAAGAAAATGGTCTGCACGAGCTCCGAAGACTGCAAATCGGGCAGAATGCGCTCGACGAAAAGAACGTCCTTGCGGCCCTTGTAAGGCTTTTTGTGGCACTGGCTGATGTAGAGCACGGGCATGGGATCCTTGCGGTCGAAGAACTCCACGCCGAACGAAGCCACGTTGGAATGGTTCACCTCGTCGTGAGAGGCCAGGTCGAACTGGCCGAGCTTCTCGAGCCCGCTCTTGCCGTCGTACTTCCATACTGTGGCGACGCCGGTGTGACGGAGGCTGACGACGTAATTGCGCCAGCAGTCCATACCCTGATAGTTGGCCGTTTCGAAACGGGTGATGTGGGTGTTGGTGAAAGTGTCGGTGGAGAGAGGGATGGACACCATACTCTGTGCCGAAACTGCAGTGGCTAGCATCAAGCCTGCCCCGGCGGCTGTAAATCCTGAGAGTCTCATACCCTCTGTCCGTAGGAACGGTCGGAGGTGTTGACCGTAATCTTCTCGCCT
>JAFSVP010000145.1 GCA_017444905.1 Bacteroidales bacterium | reverse complement strand
GAGGGTGAAAAGTTCGGGACGCAGGGGGAAGAGGACGCTCAGCATATCCCAGCTGAGGCGGTCGTAAGCTATGTTGCGGTAAGTCGTGTAGGCGTCAACTACCGGGTTGGGGCAGTTGTAGCCGAGCTTCTCCTCGATGGCGCTCCAGGGGAACATAACCTGCTTTCCAATCTCGAAGGGGTTCTGCCAGATGGCGGTGGGCCACTTGGCAAACACGGCCTGCATCGAAGGAATGTCGTTGATGACATTGTATTCCGCGCGCTTCTTCTCACCATAGCTGCCCGCCATCACGGAGAGTCCGCTGGTCTTGCGGGCCACGAGCGCAACGCCGTCGAGGGGCGAGAACTCGTCGGGACCGCTCTCGAGAAGAGCCGCGAGATTCACTCCGAAGCCGAGGCTCACGACACACACCGAATGGTCGGGCGAAGCGGCGAGAGCCTTGCGGTAAACCTTCACGGGGTCGGGATACTCGCTGCGGCTGCGCTTGAAATGGCTTTCAACGACGGAATAGTCGCAGTATGAAGAGGTTTCCTTGACAGGGGTGAGGCTCATGGCGACCTCCACCTCGGGATGTCCGTACCAGGTACAGACCACGTCGGCGTAAGGTGCGGCAGTGGGGCTCTTCTTGTGACAGCCGACGGCCAGAAGGTCGATTCTGCCTTCATCCACTCCCCTCATGGCGAGGGCGAGGGCAAGGGCGTCGTCTATGTCGTTGCCGAGGTCGGTGTCGATGATCATCCGCACCGGGGCCTTGAAAGGCTCGTTCCCTCCGCCGCAGGAAGCGGCAAGCAGGAGCGTACAAGAGACAGCAACAAATATCAATGACTTGCTCATAAGCGTTTGAATTGGATTAGACTTACTATTTTCCGGCGAGGATTATGAGGGCGAGACCTGCAATGAAGAGGCCGAACATCGCGGCCAGAAGGCCGTAGACGTCTTTCTTGGCGCCCTTGAACTCCTTCCAGATGAAAACGCCCCAGATTGCAGCCACAAGCGGAGCGCCCTGCCCGAGTGCGTAGCTGACCGCGGCACCGGCCTTGCCGGCACAGATGTAGTTGAGCGAGGTACCGAGGCACCAGATGGCGCCGCCGAGCATACCCACGAGATGCGTCTTGAAACTACCCTTGAAATACTGGGCGTAGGTCACGGGAGAGCCCACGAAGGGCTTCTTCATGACTATGGTGTTTATGATGAAATTGCTGAGGAAGACGCCCGCAGAGAATACCACGATGGCGGTGTATGGAGTAATCTTGCCTGCCGCGGGGGACGAGAAGTTCTCGAGGTCCACTCCGTTGTAAACGAGGGCGGAGAAGAAGGACATGATGATACCGGCGAGAAGGGCGAGGATGATGCCCTTGCGGTTCTGCGCGGGGTCGCGCTGCTCGTTGGAAACCTTGCCGGAAGCGACTCCGTTGCATACAACTGCGACCACCACCAGAGCGACGCCCAGCCAGAGGAGAGCAGTATTCTGGCCCTCGACGGGGTGCAGCAGCAGGTTGTTGAGCACGCCCATCACGAGAGCGATTCCCACTCCGAGGGGGAAAGCAACGGCCATACCGGCGATGGAAGTGGAAGCGGAAAGCAGGATATTGGAAACGTTGAAAACTACTGCGCCGAGCAGCACCCAGCCGAGGCTGGCGGGGTCGGCCTGGGCGAAATCCTGAAGGAAAGGACGGCCCTCGGTGCCGATGCTTCCGGCGGTAAACGCTATAATCAGCGAGAAGAGGAACATGCCGATGACATAGTCCCAGTAGAAGAGTTCGTAGCGCCAGCTCTTGGCGGCAAGTTTCTGGGTGTTGCCCCAGGAACCCCAGCAAAGCATCGTAACGAAGCAGAGAACGACTGCCAGGGCGTAGCTGTTGACAATAAACATAGCGGTTATCGGATTTTAAAGATTATCAACTTCTTTACGGCAGGGGGCCGAAGATTGTGCACCGGGGCGGGTGACGGCAATCGAGGAGGCCAGGGTGGCGAAGCGGGCCGCGTCTTCAAGGCTCCTGCCTTCGGCGAGAGCGGCTACGAGCGCGCCGTTGAACACGTCGCCTGCGGCGGTGGTATCGACTGCCTTCACCTTGCGTGCGGGCACGAGCTTGCACTCGCCGCCTGCGCAGAGGAGGGAGCCCTTCGAACCGAGCGTGATGATTACGTTCTCGACGCCTTTCCCGAAAAACACGGCCGCGGCCCGTGCAGCGTCTTCCTCGTTTTCGATATGGATGCCCGTAAGCCTCTCGGCCTCTGTCTCATTGGGAGTAATGAGGAAGAGCCTGGACAGGAGCGAATCAGAAAGAGGCTTCATCGGCGCGGGATTCAGCACCACCTTGAGCCCCAGGGAGCCTGCAAGCTCAGCCGCCCTTTCGACCGTCTGCATAGGAACTTCAAGCTGCAGAAGGAGATACTCAGCGCCGGCCATACGGTCCTTCACGGCGTCGATGTCGGCGGGAATGAGGTCGTCGTTGGCGCCGGGGGCGACTGCGATGCAGTTCTCGGCATTGTCGTCGACGAAGATGAGGGCCGTGCCCGTGGGGGTATCGGTGAACTTGATGGCGGAAGTGTCGATTCCGTCGGCCTTGAATCTGGAGGCGAGCATACTGCCGCTGGCGTCAAT
>JAFSVP010000144.1 GCA_017444905.1 Bacteroidales bacterium | reverse complement strand
GGCGGGGTTGATTCCGTAAACGTCGGTGAGCAGCTCCCAGGCCCAGTCGATGGCCTCCTGCTTGAAGTAGTCGCCGAAGCTCCAGTTGCCGAGCATTTCGAACATCGTGTGGTGGTAGGTGTCGTGACCTACCTCTTCGAGGTCGTTGTGCTTGCCGCTCACGCGGAGGCACTTCTGGGTATCGGCGGCGCGGAAGAACTTGGGCGGCAGGTTACCGAGGAAGTAATCCTTGAACTGGTTCATTCCGGCGTTGGTAAACATAAGTGTGGGGTCGTTCTTTACGACCATCGGCGCCGAAGGCACCACCGTGTGGCGCTTCGAGGCGAAAAAGTCCAGAAACTTCTGGCGTATTTCCTTTGATGTCAGCATAGCTTGCAAAGTTACTTATAATTTTTTATATGCAGTTATTTTGAGGCATATTCTTATCTTTGCGCCATGAAAGCAGCCGTAATCGTAGCAATGGAGAAGGAGGAGGCCGTCCTCCGGCGAGCCCTCGGCGGAGCCGCGGAGCTTGTGCGCTGCGGCAACGGCCCTGATGTGGAGCTCGTATGCTCCGGCATAGGCAAGGTGAATGCGGCCCGGTGCGCCACCGAGCTGATTCTCGGTAGCAGGCCCGGCTGCATCGTAAGCACCGGAGTCGCCGGGGCGATGGATGAGCGGCTGCGCACGGGCGACCTCGTAATCGCTGCCGAATGCGCCTTCCACGATATCTGGCTGGGCGACGACGAGGGCTGGATGACGGAGCGCTTCTGGACAAGGCCCTGAAGGCCGCTGCGGTATGGGAGAGCAGTGATTCCTGCAGCTCTGAAAAGCAGCCCCGCAGAGGCCGGCGCGCATTTTGCGGCCTCATAAGCAGCGGCGATCAGTTCTATCTGGGCCCGGAGGAAGACGCCCGCATACGCTCGCTCCTCCCGGATGTACTGGCCTGCGATATGGAATCCGCCGCCATCGCCCAGGTGTGCAGGCACTACGGCGTCCCGTTCATCTCGATGCGTATAATCAGCGACGTCCACCACAGCTCAGAACAGCAGGAAGACTCTTACCGCAGCTTCTGGGCAGAAACAGACACTGGCGTGGGCTCTGACGGAAGCGATGGCAAGAGCGATGGCGAAAGCGCCGCCGACGCGTTCTCATTCCTCCGCGAATTCCTCTCCGCCCTGGAATAGTCCTCTGTATTCTTTTATCTCGTCATCGCCGACCCCATTCTAAACTCTGGATCCGGGAAAAGCTCTAACAGTCGTCAGTAGATAAGGCGGAGGTCGTCGAGCCACATTTTGCTGGTGGAGGAGCCAGTGAAGTAGTCGCCGAGCATACTGGAGGCGCAGGACACGATAATGTGGGTAGGCCTGCGCGAGACGGAATTGTACTCCAGAGGTATCTCAATCTCCTTCCAGCCGCCGGTGGACTCGCTGAAAACCACCCCGCCGTAGGCAATCACGGCAGGCGAAGAAGGATTGAAGAAAGTGCTTTTCTTAGTGGTGTTAACCCGCACGGGGCTTTCAGGCGTACCGCCGAACTCGCGGTAGTCCCAATCGCCCAGAGCTACGAAAATCTGCCCCCTGTCGGGGTCGCCCTCACGCACGGGGTCGCCTTCGGGATAGCTTCCTATGCAGTCTATCGCACCGCACTCGTACTTCACCCAGAGGCTGAGCGCCCTCGGATGCAGGGTGAAAGGCCTTCCGAAATCAACAATTCCTCCCGAAGTGCCCACAAGCCCGGCAAAGCTCCCCGAGAAGAGATTGCCCGCCGCGAACTTGATAATAACGTTGCGTGACACAAGCTGCGCGCTCGCGGCCCCATCGATGAAATCTTCGGTATCGATGCGGCAAATAGTATAGCTTGCACCGGCGGTAGTGGAGCCTGCATTGCCGTTGTCCCACCATTTGGAACGGAGCGCTTCATCGGCTGCAAGAGGGTCGTAGAACGACCTGTAATTCGACGACTCGTCATTCGAAGACACCTCGAAACCGCTGTTGGGCAGCTGCCCCTCGGCTTCGGTCGAGACAGTGCGTATCTCAGTATTATGATTACCGCTGTAAGCCACGAATTCATAGGCAGTTTCGGGCTCAAGCCCCTCGACGCAGGCCGAGAACGAACCGCTCTCCTGCGACACCTCGCCTGCATCAATCCATTCCTCCTCGCCCTCGCGGCGGTAGCGGAAGCCGTTCTGCTCGCCGTCGGCGGCAAGGGCAGAGAGCCAGGCGACGCGCGCCCAGGCGTCAACGGAGCGGAAATCCACCACCACGTCGGTCTGGTCGACATAAACGGTCCAGACTTCCCTCTCTCCGCGCCAGCTCACCGTAATCTCCACCGGCTCGCGGAAATCGCGTATTTCCGAAGGCTCCGGCTCATAACTGCAGCCCTGCGGGCCCAGCTTGAGGCTGAGGATATGTATGTCTTTCAGCGACTGTCGCTTACCCACCGTCACCACTACGCGGCGGTTCACATCGTCAATCAGCGTCTCTCCCACCTGCGAACGCAGGCTGCAGTAACGCTCCACCGGCTTCACAGCCCTCAGCAGCCACTCGTAATCCTGATAGGTACTGAGAGTAAAAGGAAGAGGCTTCCGCAGGTCGAGAGTCCCGGTGAGCTCAACCGAAGAGCGCACTATAGGGTCATTGAACTCCACCCTGCCGATGCGAACCGCCGAAAGGTCGGCCTCTTCGCGGAGGGTAAGCTCCACCACACGCGCCTCCGCGTCAATCGAGGCCTCGCCGTCGGGAGTCTCCAGCTCCGACACGGCAGCCCTTATCACGGGATAGGGCAGGTCGTTGCTGATGCACGACTGGAGCGCCCATGCCGCGAGCGAAAGGAGAAATGCAGTATGAAGGAAGCGTCTCACTAAAAGTAAAAGTTCAGTCCGAAATTAAGGTCTGCAAGATTCAGGTCCGCCTTGCCTCCGAATCTGGTGCTTTTGCCGGGGCCGTTGTCGCCGCCCCTGGAGCCGGAGAAATCGGCATACAGCGACGCAAGCCCGATTGAAAGCGAGAGCGAAACCCTGTCCATCATGAAAACCTTCACACCAGGGGCAAAGCCGAGGGAGAAGCGGTGACTGCTTGACGTAGCCGCCGCACCTGCCGAAGGGGCGGAGGAAGATACTCTGTAGCCCAGCGAGAAGTCACAGAAAAGGCCTATCACTCCGGCAGCGTCAAGCCCGAAGTAATTGCGATGGTAAAGCGTTGCCGCACAACCTTTTGCCGCCGCCGTAACTCCAGAGACGTCAAAATTCATCCCTTCGTTCATAAGATCGGCTGTAAGGTGGTCGATATTGGCTGAAGCATTGTAGTACGAAAAGCGGAGACCGAGCTCGCGGTTGTCTTTATAGGCGTATGCGCCCTCGACGGCAATCCTTGCGAAGCGAACAGAAGCATCGGCCCCGGTAATCACCAGCATATAGTCGCTGTCAGACGACGACAGGCTGCCGGCAACTCCCTGAAGGCCAACGGACCACTGCCCCCTGGGCATAAAGAGCACGTCGTTGAATCCACGGGCCGCCATACTGCCGCATACTGCGTAAAGGAGCGCAAGAGTAAGAAAGATGCGTCTCATAGGTAGCAGTGGATTCCAAAAGACAACGAAAAGAGGTCAACCATAAAATTCCCGCTTGAAAAGCTGTTCACGCCTTCGTACACGAGATTTCGGGTCTGGACCTCGCGGGAATAGTTGAAACTCAGCAAACCCACGCTCACGCCTACTGCAAGGTGCCGGGTGAGGAAGGCGATGAGGCCGGTATCTACGCCTGCGCTGAAATGCAGCCTGCGGGCAAATACGCCCCTGACTTCACCGGGAATGTGCCCGTCGCTGCGCTTCCCTTCGGAATAGCCGGCAAGAAGGCGGGCGTCGGCTACTGCCGCAAAGCGCCCTGACGAACCGAGGGGAAGGTAATAGCGGAAAAAAGGAGCTACACTGTATTTCTGGGAGATGGTGTAATAATCCTTGACAGAGAGGCTTATGTCTTTAACGGCCATTTCTGCTCCGCGAATGTCGGCAAGCGAACGGGAGGCTCCGAACTTGCAGCCAAGCCCCATATTGTCGGCGAACATTATGCAGAACTGGGGATTGATTGCAAAGCTGAGCGTGGTGAAATTGATGCCGCTCACCACGAGGAAATCGTAGTCGTTGCAGGATGCCGACTCGAAGCCGGCGCTCCCGCCGAAAGTCCAGCTCCCCTTGGGGGCTATGACAGTAGGCGTGCCCCCGAGGCCCCTGTCGAGCCTGCGGGCCTCGGCACCCTGCGCGAAGCACAGGAGACAGACCAGAAGCAGTGCCGCTCCCCTATTCATACACGAGCTCCACTTTGTCGACCCAGAGCTTGCTCTCGTCGCATCCGGTGAAATAATCGCCCAGCATACTCGATGCGCAGGAAACCAGGATGTGCGTAGGATAAGCGTTAAGGTCTTTGTAATCAAGAGGAATGGTGTACGACACCCACTTGTTGTGGGAGTTGCCGGCATCGCTGCGGAGCACCACCTCGCCGTAAGCAATAGTGGACTTGTCGTTGGGGAAGTCCACGAAGGTGGAATGGTCGGTGGTGTTAATCAGTATAGGACATTCGGCAGTGCCGCCGTATTTGCGGTAATCCCAGGTGCCTATGCAAACGAGCACGCGGGCACGGTCGTAGTCGGAAGTGGTCACGGGGTCATCGGAAGGATAGCTGTCGATGCGGTTCACCTTGCCGGCCGAGTACTTGAGACTCACTTTCAGCGCGGTGGGACGGCCGGTGAAGGGCCTTCCGAAGTAAACCTTGCCGCCCTTGGTGCCCACGAGCCCGCCGAAGTAGCCGGAGAAGAGGTTACCGGCGGCGAACTTGACGAGCGCCCAGCACGACTGCAGGCAGGCGGACTGGTTGCCGTCGGCCTTTACGTCGGTGTCGGGACGGCAGATGATGAAGCCTCCGAAGTCGGCCGAACCGCTGTTACCCGTGCTTCCGTTGCCGGAGCCCCACCAGGCGGTGCGGGATGCCGGGTCGGATGCGGAAGGATTGTAGAACTCGTAGTAATTGCCGGAGGCCGACTTGCTGGTATTCTCGAAACTTCCGTTGGGGACGGCAGGCGCGGCGTCGGTGGTAAGTGTCTTTGATTCACCTATATCAGTACCGTCGATAATGAGCTTGTATTCGTAGGTGGTGGAAGGTACGAGCCCCGTGATGCGGGCCGAATACACTCCCTCCGACTCGCGGGTGGCGGGCATCGAAGCCCAGGCACCGCCCACTGCGCGGTATCCTATGCGCACCTTTGAAGGGTCGGGATACTCGCTCTCGTCAACGTCGGCGTGAACCGTGGCGTGGGCAGCCCATATTTCGTAAGGCGACGAGGGGGCAAGCCCCGTGGAGGCCGCCTCGAACACGATGACGTCCTGGACTATCTCGAGGGAGTCGTCAACCTTCACTACTATCGATGCATCGCCGTCGGTCTCGGTGAATTTGACGTTCACGGCGTAGCACTTGCCGGGTTCGAGCCCGGGGATTTCGCCGCTCTTCGAGAAGGCTGCGCCGCTGCGCTTGAGCGTGCCGTTGAAAGTCCAGCTGAAAGCGGGTTCGTCGAGTCCGGAGATGATGAAATAGCCTTCAGCATCGCTGCGGGAGGCATCGTACACAAGTTTCGAATTCTCGGAAGTGCCTATGGTAAAGCTGTAGCCGGTATTGAACACGGCGGCTACGGAAGAGTCGAAGTGAATCTTGCTCACAGCATTGTTTATGCCGGCCTCGACGCTTACCGAGGAGTTTTCGCCGGTGCGGATGGAGAAGGGCGAAGAGCCCTTGTAGCTCTTGAGCTCCCAGGTTGCGGTGACGGGGTTCTGCTTGGCGGCTTCACCAGCAATAATATCCAGCCTGTATTCACCTTCGGGAAGGTAGATGCGCTCGGGAGCCTCGCTGTAAACATAGCTTCGCACGAGGCCGGAAAAATCTGCATAGTAGATATTTACGAGTGCCGATGCGCGCAGCTGGTCTTCGGATACGACGGTCCGGGTCTGCGGAGGGAAGTCAAGACGCAGGCACAGGGCTCCGCCTTCGGGTTCGGCAGGCAGGACGGCCTCCTTCTGCGAACAGGAGAGAAGCATCAGGCCGAAGGAGGCGAGGATTATGGGGGGCAGTAATTTCTTCATCGCTTAGTCCTCCACTATCATTTTGACTTCGATTTCGTTGCGGCAGCCGTCACGGTCGGTAATCTTCATCGTAAAGCTGTGGGTGCCTCCGAAGGCGAGGATGGGCTCCTGGGCAGCGCTGAGGTTGAAATCGATGGAAGTCTTGCCCAGCAGCTCCTCTCCGTGGGGGAATGGAACTATCTGGAATACTATGGCCGATTCCGCCGAAGGATGCACGAGGTCGAGCGTGGTGCCGCCGGCAGCCTGCACCGCCTCGATGAAGGAGGCGTTGGTAGAAGCCATCTCCACGGTGAATTTAGCCACTCCTCCGGGCACGGTGGCCACCAGCCTGAGGTCCATCGTGCCGGTCTTGGGCACGCGGATGGCGGAAAGGTCGGTGAACATAGTGCAGTCGGGAGCGAAGTCGAGAGTGATGCCTCCGTCGCCCTTCGGCGCGTCGGGATCCTCACCTATGGGCTCTTCAAACGAGACGTTCAGCGAGTTGGTGAGCTCCTCGTCTTCAATGTAGCCGTCGATGCGGACGGTAAACACCGCATTGCCTTCCTCGTTGATTTTCTTTACGAAGGTAATCTGCCTCCATTGGGCCTTGCGTATGCCGGAAATGGGGCGGGTGGTCATCTTCTGAACCTTGCCGTCGATGGAGCCCTTGAAGCTCACGGTCATAGTGGTGTTGTCTCCGTTGTTCACCTCAAAATAGCCCGCTGAAGTGCTTGCAACGGGGTTTCCGCCTTTATAGTCGAGGGCGTATGAAAGCGGATGGCCGGAAGTAATCTCAACGGTCGCCGCTCCGGCGCCGGTGACTGATTCGAGGAATTTGTCTTCGTATCCCACCGTCACCTTGCACTGCTGCAGGGTGCAGACGAGCTCGGGGGCGGAGGTGCTGGCTCCGGCAGTAATCGTAAAGCCTGCGGAAGCTCCGTAAACCGGCTTTTCAAACGCCGCCGCGGGCACTCCCTCAGGGTCGGAACAGGCCTCGAGCGTATAGTCGCCGGCAGGCAGTACCACCTTGAATCCGGCTGCCTGGACCTCTGCGTAGGAGTAAGTGCCTGCCTCTATTCCGCGGGCATCGTAAATCTTTATCACGTAACTGCCGGGGGCGTCGGTAATGGCCTTAGTGAGGTTAAGGTCGATGGCGTCGTCGCTGACGAGACTGAAAGAGTCGAAGCTGAGGTACCCTTCAGCGGCAGTGTTGGTCTTGTGAACGTCGCAGGCGGCAAGCATCAGTGCCGCGAGCGCAATTGTACCGATTTTCCTAATCATTGAGTTCCACCTCCAGCTGGATGTTTTGGACTGTGTCGTTGAACGAAACCGAGACGGAAACGCCGTCCACGTTGGCGACATCCATCACGACGGTATAGCAGGTTGCCGGCTTGAGACCGGTAAATTCTTCTGTCTGAAGCGAGTAGGCTTTTCCGCCCTGAGTGGTGAGGCTGCCCGACACCGAGAACTTGTAGGGGTCGATGAAGGCGGCCCTGGTCTCAGTGGAGGGGAAGGGGATTTCGGTCTGAGCTCCGGTCCTGACCACGAAGGAACGCTCCGGGAAATAGTTGCGGAAGGCCTCGGTGCAGTTTATCCGCACCAGCGAGTTTGCCGTGCTGACGCCGATTTCGACATCCTGCTCTCCGGCGGAAGCTACGGTAAAGCTGCCCGTTCCTCTGAGGCAAGGGGTGCCGAAGCCCTCGACGGAGGTGCTGCCGTAGTTTGCAGCTACGGTGTAAGTGCCTATGGGGAAGGTAATTTCGCCCGTCCATTCCGACACTTTGCCGCTCCACACCTTGTCGGAATAGGAGTCGCGGATTTCAAGGTCGAACGAGGATGCGTCGGGAAGAGACGCGTAATCGGAGAGCTGGCTCCTGGTGACGTCGGTTATCGTCTGCCCGGGCCGTACGACGAAGCGGACCCTGCCTTCATCGGGCCGGGTGCGCTGCGTGCACGACAGCGTGCAGGCAAGCGCGCAGAGAGCAAGCGCTGCAAACGGTTTGAATTTCCTAATCATTTGATATGGTTACTTTTACATTATCTATATAAAGCCAGCAGGTGGTATTGGTGGTGCCGGCGTTGTATTCCGGTTCGGTGCGTATGGTCACGCGTATGGTACCGCCGGCCCCGACGGAAGGCAGGATGTAGTCGGCGTGGTTGGGAGTGGAGCTGTAGCTGCCGGTGTACTCCTTGAGGTAGAAGCTGTTGGCATCTGCAAAAGTACCGTCTTCATCGCCGCTCTTGTAGCCCTTGGTGTTCGTGACATAACCCATGAAGCAGGTCTGGCCGACATCGGGGTTCGAGAAAATGGCGATGCCTCCGTACTTGTTGTCGGCGCCGTAATCGAACTCCAGACGCAGCGAAGCCTTCTTTTTCAGGGTGCCGGCAAGAGGGGCGCTGTCGACTCGGGCAGCGTAGTTGGCGGATGTTTCGCGGCGGCAGGCTATACGTATGCACTTGCCGGACTGGGCACCGATGCGGGCCCCGGTCCATCCGCTGAGGAAGCTGTGAGGGTCTTTGCTGCCTGTTACGAAACCGCCTGAATATTCGTCGTTTGACGAGAAAGTCGGGACGGCCGAGAAGCTCTCGTTAAGAAGCCAGGGGGCCTCGATTGCGACGTTCACCGACTTGCGCCCGGATATCGAGGGGAACTGGGCCTTGAGCGGTATGCTGACGTGCTCGCTCTCGAAAGTAAAGTTCACGGCCGCACCGCTGAAGGCTTCGTAGGCCGACACGTCTTCGAACTCGAAGGAGAGTCGTGTTCCGGCGGGTATGGTGCCGCCGGGGCTGTAAACCCACTCGCTGCCGGCTCCGTCTCCCCAGCTGCAGCCGGAAGGGGCGGTGAGCTTTATGGAATTCACTTCCTCGCCGAGATTGCTGCCCTTGTAATCGATGTAGATTCTCCGGTACTCTCCCACCTTCGAAGGGCTCAGGCGCACCGGAGTGGCGTGTCCTTCGGCAAAGGAGCGGCCTGTAAGGTCGAAAACGCCTGCTTCGGCAACTTTGGAATCGGTGAAGATTTTCACGCTCATCCTGTCGCCTGCGCCGAACTCCTGCGGCACTACGGTTGCAAAGGTATAGCTGCGGGCCCCCGATGCCGATGCCGCGAGGGGCTTGTCAAGATTGAGAACTATCTCTGAAGACTGGCCGGAGGTGTTCAGCACCGCCTTCGAAGAAGGATTGGAAGGGTCGAAGCCCGCACGCCCCGCAACTGCCTTTGTAAAAGTCAGTTCGATGCGGCTGACGGGCTCTCCGCCAAGAAGGCTTGCATACTCTGAAGGCAGCCAGAACTTCAGCAGGTGAAGCTTCTGCTTCATCGCAAGGAAGAGCTCTCCGGTACCGAGCTCCGCCGCGCTGACGGTGGCGGAAGACTGCATCACTCCGGAGCCCTTGCCGTCCTGGGAGGAGGGGATGGAGAACCAGGCCTTGCCGCCGGAAACGCTTTCAGGACAAGGACTTACGGCATAATAACTATATTCTCCTTCGGGCATCGGGGAAGAGAGCGTGGCGGTAAACACCGCCTGCGGCCCGAGCAGGCCGAACATTTCAAAACGCTGTGCGGAGAGGGCTGCGGCGCCTCCGGAATAAGCCCAGAGGGCGAGGTCGTCGTCAGCTGTCCATTCGACGCCGAGAGCGTCGGAAGAAACCCTGTTCCTGGTTTCAGAGCCGGGACCGGCTGTCAGCGAAACCACCACCCCGGAGCCTTCGCCGACGGAAGGCTTCAGGTCGGCATCAAAAGCCTGTACAGTACAGGCGGCAGCTGCGAAAACAGCCAGGGCCAGTATTTCCAAACGCCTGATACTCATCACCGTGTGATTCCGTTGGGACTCGAACCCAAGGCCCACAGCTTAGAAGGCTGTTGCTCTATCCAACTGAGCTACGGAACCGATAAGACTGCAAAGATAGTAAATATTGCGGATTTGTCGAGGTTGTTTTTCGACGGAAGCAGTCTCGGAGCGAAATGGACTATGAGGCTGATGACTGCTTTTTATGAAGAGTCAGTCTCAGATACGACGCGAGCCCGAGAACGATGATGAGAATGGCGTGCGACTCGTGGCTGAGGGTGGCGAAGAGTATGCCGGTGTCCCAGGTGGCGCCGTAAAGCGTCTGGAGAGAGAGAGCCAGCAGATAGTGATAGGCCCCGACGCCCCCTGGCACGGGGACCACCGAGGCGACGTTGCCAGCCGCCGAAAGGAAGATGGCGTCCATCATCCCGCAGCCGGAAAGCGCCGGCACGGCCTTCAGGATAGCCCAGCTCATCAGGACGTACATGGCCCAAATCCCCACTGTCAGGAGCAGGAAAACCCACTTGCGCTTCATCGAGGCAAAGCTCACGAAGCCCTGCCCGAGGCCCTTTATCGCGCCCGCCGCCTTAGCGAAAAAGCCATTCTCCTTGCGAAAACGGAAAACCGCCCACACGAACACGGCGAGAGCCACGAGCACCCCCGCCCCAGTCCACCAAAGCGCAGGACCAGCCCCTGGCGAGATTTTACCGATAATTTCTTCTTCGACGAAGCCTCCGAACCTGCCCCAGCCGAGCACCAGGGCTCCTACGAACAGCAGCAGGACAGCCAGCACGTCCCAGGCCCTTTCGCACACTATCGTACCGAGGGCCTTGTCGTAACTCACTCCGCTTCTGGAAGATATGTACGCGCAGCGGACGAACTCGCCCGCCCCCGGCAGCACCACGTTGGTCACGTTGCCCACGTTAGCCGCATCCCAGGCGTCGATGCGCTTCACCCCCGGCTGCAGGGGCAGGAGCATAGCCCTCCAGCGCTCTTCCCTGAACACGACGGCGAGCAGTGCGGCCACGAAAAACAGCGCCACATACGCCCAGCGCGTACCGGCCAGCCCTTTCATGAACTCGCCGAAATCGATTTTGCGGAAAGCGAAGTACACCAGCACCCCCGCGAGGGCGAAGGAAAGCAGGTATTTGACTATATTGCCTATATTCTTTTTCACACTGCAAATTTATTACTATTTTTGCAAGTTATTTCAGGAAAGCTCATTTTTGGAATGAAATCTATACTCGGAATCGGAAACGCACTTACCGACATCCTTGCCGTCCTTCCCGACGACAGCCTCCTTTCCACCTACCACCTGCCGAAAGGCAGTATGCAGCATGTCGACATGGAGACGGGCGACAAAATCTGGGCGGCCCTCAAGCCACTCGGTGTCAAATACGTGGCCGGCGGCAGCGCAGCCAACACCATTGCCTGCACCTCCATTTTCGGAATGCCTTCCAGCTTCATCGGCAAAATCGGCGACGACGAGCTCGGCCTGCTCTTCAAGAGCGATCAGGAGCAGTACGGAGTGCGCACTATGCTGCTGAAGAGCCACCATTCCAGCGGGCGCTCGATGGTGTTCGTCAGCGGAGGCAATGCCGAACGCACCTTCGCCGTGTACCTCGGAGCCGCCCTGGACCTGGTGCCCGAAGACCTGAACCCCGAGTATTTCGAAGGTTACGATTACTTCCATATCGAGGGCTATCTCGTGCAGAACCAAGACCTTATCCGCAAGGCAGTGGAGCTTGCGCACGACGCGGGCTGCCTCATTTCGCTGGATATGGCGTCCTACAACGTAGTGGAGAGCAACAACGCCTTCCTCCACGACATTGTCGAGCGCTACGTCGACATAGTGTTCGCCAACGAGACCGAGAGCCGCGCCTTCACCAAGATTGACGACCCGCGCAAGGCCCTCGCCGAAATCGCCTCCCGCTGCTCCATAGCGGTGGTGAAGGTGGGCAAGGACGGCAGCTGGGTGCGTTCCGGCAGCGAGGAGCATTACATTCCCGCCTGGCCTGCAAACACCATCGACGCCACCGGAGCCGGCGACACCTACGCCGCAGGCTTCCTCTACGCCCACGCCCTCGGGATGCCCCTCAAGGTCTGCGGAGAGGTTGGTTCCATCATCGCGGCCAAGGTGGTCGAAGTCATAGGCACCAAGATAGACGTCCCCCGCTGGAGAGACGCCAAGGCTGAAATACGCAGCCTGATTACAGCCAACGGAGCTTCGTTGTAATGAGTCTTTACAAAAAAATGATTCGCCTTATGTGCCTTCGAAGGCACAGGAGCCGCATCCCGACGGGATTCGTGCCGCTTTCCGAAGTTCGGACTGCGGTGGTATTCTTCGACGAGAGCGACCCCCACTGCGAGCCCCTGAAGCTTCACATAAAGGATTATTTCGGCAAAAAGGAAATAGAAGTCAGGATGATAAGCGCCTTCGACCGCGACATACGCACCTCGTCAGACCTTTTCATTGCCCTGAACGGAAGGCCCGGCATAGACGAACGCTATGCAGCCTGCAGCAGCGGGGCCCGCTTCAAGGTCGGCAGGCACCCTATCAAAGGCAATGTTTACGACCTCGTTCTCACCGACACCGGAGAAGAGCCTTCTGACGTTGCCGATGCCTTCGCCGCCATCGAAAACATGCTGGAGAAGATACAATGAAAAAACACTTTTTTACAGGTCTCAAGGGTTTCGGGATGGGAGCCGCCAACGTGGTGCCCGGGGTTTCGGGAGGCACGGTAGCGCTTCTCACCGGCATCTACTCCGACATAGTGGCCTCCATCAATGCGATAAGCTCGAAAGAGAGCCTCGAAGCGCTGCGGCACGGCAAGTTCGGGGAGTTCGCCCGGCTTATAAACCTTCCATTCCTGCTCGCCCTCGGCGCGGGAATGGTACTGAGCATATTTTCTCTTGCCAAGCTCGTCACCTGGACTCTCGGCCACTACCCCATACTCACCTGGGCTTATTTCTTCGGGCTCATACTGGCTTCGGTTGTGTTCATGATGCGCGACATCAAGGGCTGGAACGCGGCCGCAGTTGCGTTCGCCATAGGCGGAGCCGTCCTCGGCGTCACCATCTGCACGCTCTCGCCCCACCAGACCCCCGACGGGCTGTGGTTCATCTTCATCTGCGGGCTCGTGAGCATCTGCACAATGATTCTGCCGGGCATATCCGGCAGCTTCGTGCTCCTGATTCTCGGCAAATACGATTATATAATGCAGGCCGTAAGCGGCCTTGACGTCCCGGTGCTGCTGGTTTTCGCCTTGGGATGCATCATCGGAATCCTTGCATTCGCCAAGTTCCTTCACTGGCTGCTGGGCAAGTGGGAGAAGCAGACGATGCTGGTGCTGCTCGGCTTCGTGCTGGGTTCGCTCGTAAAAGTATGGCCCTGGGCCGACACTGCCGCCATTTCGGAAGCCCAGATTATGAGGAACGGCGTTCCCGGCCCGCTGGAGTACCAGATCGGCGGCGCTGTCCTGTGCTGCCTTGCCGGAATAGCCACTGTTACGATACTCGAATTAACTACCAATAAAAAAACTGATAATGTTCGAAATTCTGACTAAAGAAATGCTGACTCCTGCCATCTGCAGGATGAAAGTATTTGCTCCCCGCCTTGCCGCATCGGCAAAGCCCGGCCAGTTCCTGATTGTGAGGGCCGACGAGAAGGGAGAGCGCATTCCTCTGACAATTAGCGACTTCGACCCGGCTGAGGGGAGCGTCACCATCGTCACCCAGCGCATCGGTGCATCCAGCGCCGACATCATTGCCTACGAACCCGGCGAGCGCTTCGCCGACGTGGTGGGTCCTCTCGGGCTCGCTTCCGAGTTCGTTGAGATGAGCCCCGGGAAGCTCGCCTCCCAGCGCTATATCCTGATTGCCGGCGGCGTGGGTACGGCACCCGTCTATCCCCAGGCCAAGTGGCTCAAGGAGCACGGCGTACCCGTGGACGTAATCATTGGCGCCAAGACCAGGGACCTCCTGATTTACGTCGAAGAGATGCGCGGCGTGTGCGACAACCTCTTCATCTGCACCGACGACGGTTCCGAAGGCTTCAAGGGCATGGGTACCAATATGCTTGAGAAGGTGGTGGCCGACGGCCACAAGTACACCCAGGCAGTGATTATCGGCCCTATGATTATGATGAAGTTCACCACGATGACCTGCCGCAAGCTCGGCATCCCCGCCACCGTAAGCCTCAACACCCTTATGGTGGACGGCACCGGAATGTGCGGAGCCTGCCGCGTGAGCGTCGGAGGAAAGACCCGCTTCGCCTGCGTGGAAGGTCCGGAATTCGACGGCTACGAGGTCGATTTCGACGAGGCGATGCGCCGCCAGGGCCAGTACAAGGCCGAAGAAGCCACAACGAACGAGAAACACGTATGTAAAATAGGGAGGGGCAAATAATGGCTAACAAGATACCCAGAGTCGCGGTAAGGGAACAGGATCCCAAGGTCCGCGCAACCAATTTCGAAGAAGTATGCTACGGATACAACCGTGAAGAGGCGCTGCTCGAGGCGAGCCGCTGCCTGAACTGCCGCAACCCGCGCTGCGTCACGGCCTGCCCCGTCAACATCCGCATTCCCGACTTCATCGCCAAACTCGCCCAGGGCGACGTCCAGGGCGCCGCTGCGGTGATTGCCGAAGACAGCTCGCTTCCCGCCGTGTGCGGACGCGTCTGCCCTCAGGAGACCCAGTGCGAAGGCAGCTGCATACTCGGAGTCAAGGGTGAGCCCGTGGCCATCGGAAAGCTCGAGAGGTTCGTCGCCGACGAGACTCTCGGTCAGGCTTCCGCGGTCTGCGCCCCCGCCAACGGCAACAAGGTAGCCGTCATAGGCAGCGGCCCTGCAGGCCTCGCCTGTGCGTCCGACCTTGCCAAATGGGGTTACGACGTCACCATTTTCGAAGCCCTGCACAAGGCGGGCGGCGTGCTGGAGTACGGTATCCCCGAGTTCCGTCTTCCGAAAGACAAGGTGCTCCGCCACGAGATTGACGAAGTCCGCAGACTCGGCGTGAAGATTGAGACCGACGTCATCGCCGGTAAGACCGTCACCATCGACTCCCTTATGGACGAAGAGGGCTTCAAGGCCGTGTTCGTAGGCTCCGGCGCCGGTCTTCCCAAGTTTATGGGCATACCCGGCGAAAACCTCTGCGGCGTATTCTCCGCCAACGAGTTCCTCACCCGCAACAACCTCATGAAGGCCTGGAGGGATGATTATCTCACCCCCATCCACGCCGGCAAGAAGGTCTGCGTCGTGGGAGGAGGCAACGTGGCCATGGACGCCGCGCGTACCGCACTCCGTCTCGGCGCCGAGGTACATATCGTTTACAGGCGCACCGAGGCCGAACTTCCCGCCCGCCGCGAGGAAGTGCACCACGCAATGGAGGAAGGCATCATCTTCAACCTGCTGACCAACCCCGTGGAGATTCTCGCCGACGACAAGGGCTGGGTAAAGGCCCTGCGCTGCATACGTATGGAGCTGGGCGAGCCCGACGAGAGCGGACGCCGCAGCCCCGTGCCCGTGGAAGGCAGCGAGTTCGAAATCGAGACCGAGACCGTGATTATGGCTCTGGGAACTTCTCCCAACCCTATGATTTCACGCTCTACTCCCGGTCTTGAGACTAACCGCCGCGGTTGCCTCGTTGCCGACGAGAAGGGCGCAACCACCCGCAAGGGCGTCTTCGCCGGAGGCGACGCCGTCACCGGTGCAGCAACCGTAATCCTTGCGATGGGAGCCGGCCGCACCGCCGCAAAGGCCATCGACGAATACATCAAGGGGCTGTAATCCACAGCCTTACGCAAGACACCGGTTCTCCGGCGGCTGCTCTTCAGCCAGACGGGAACCGGTGTCCTTCGTTTATCTGCGGCCCTTCGAAAAAGGCCGATACGGAAAAATTGCCTGCTACTGCCCTTACGCAGAATCCCTCAGGGCGGAGCAAATCCGGGTTATGTCTTTTGACGGGCCCTCCAGCTCGAATCCGGAGATGCAGCGGCTAACTCTTACGCCGTCTTCCCAGAGGCGGAACAGGCGCGGAGCGAATGCACGCTTGCGCCAGACTGGCTCGCCGCCCTTGCCTGTGACGGGCTCGTATCCGAACGCGGTCATCACCCTGCCAAGAACGGCCGAGGCCTCATCGTCGTCGCCGGGTACAATGGCGGTGCGCCGAGAGTAGCCGAAACGGGGATAAATGGCTGCGAATACCGCCATCATCAGGGCTATCTGCCATAGCGAATCGTAGCCGTTCACGAATATCTGCGATATGTCGGACTCGACGAAGCCCGCCAGTACAAGTACGCTGATGATAAGCACGAGGATTACCATCAGCTGTACATAGTATTTCAGGGCGCGGATAAGGTAGCGCATCGCCTACTTGCGTGAAATGGCCTTCTTCGCGGCCTCGGCAAGATGGGCTGCGTCGAAGCCCCAGGCGTTCATCAGCTCGGCGGGAGTGCCCGACTGGCCGAAGCGGTCGCCTCCGTTTACGAATTCGAGGACAGCGGGCTTCGAGGCTGCCGTTGCAGCTGCCACGGCCTCGCCTAGTCCGCCGGCGGCATTGTGCTCTTCCGCAACCACGGCGCAGCCGGTAACGGCGAGCGTCGAAAGAATGGTGGCGGTATCGAGGGGCTTGATGGTGGCGACGTTCAGCACGGCGGCGGAAATCCCTTCAGCTTCAAGGGCCTCGGCTGCCTGCAGAGCCTCCCATACAAGGTGGCCGCAGGTAATGATGGCAACGTCCTTGCCTTCGTTCAGGACATAGGTCTTGCCAATCTCGAAGGGCTCGTCTGCAGGGGTGAAGTTGGGCACCGCGGGGCGGCCGAACCTGAGGTACACGGGGCCTTCCCAGGCAGCGGCGGCGACAGTGGCGTTCTTGGTCTGGTTGTAGTCGCAGGGCACTACGACGGCCATTCCGGGAAGGGCGCGCATCAGGGCTATGTCTTCCATTGTCTGGTGCGTAGCGCCGTCTTCGCCGAGGGTGATGCCGGCGTGGAAGAAGCTATCTTCACGTTGGTGTGGCCGTATGCCACCTCCTGGCGGAGCTGGTCGTAAACGCGGCCCGTGACGAACTCGGCAAAGGAGCCCGCGAAGGGAATCTTTCCGGTGATGGCGAGTCCGGCTGCGGCGCCTACCATATTGGATTCGGCAATGCCGCACTGGATGAACCTGTCGGGGAATTCAGCTGCGAATGCATCCATCTTGAGCGACCCCTTGAGGTCGGCGGTGAGGGCCACCACTCTGGGGTCGGCCTTTCCGGCTTCGAGCAGTCCGGCTCCGAAGCCGCTGCGGGTATCGACTTTACCCTGGTCTGTATATTTCTTCATATCAATAGTCTCCTAAAGTTTCTTCAAGCTGCTTCATGGCCGCCTCGCACTGCTCTGCGGAAGGAGCCTTGCCGTGCCACTTGTGGGTACCGGCCATAAAATCCACCCCGTGTCCCATCTCGGTGCGGAAAAGTATCATCTTGGGCTTGCCGTTGGC
>JAFSVP010000143.1 GCA_017444905.1 Bacteroidales bacterium | reverse complement strand
ATCTGGCTTGCCGGCACTTCCGGCGCACAAATCAATCTCTTCATATCGAACCAGAATTAAAGGTTTAAAAATATGTATCGCTGCATGGACTTATGCCGTGCAGCGATGCAAAGTTCTGTAGAATAATCCGTTTATGCAAGAGATCGGGTATCAGGTCATGAACCCGAAGGGTAATAACCTCCCGTTTTTTTGGCTCCTCGATACTCCACCAGCTGTTTCTCCGTCAGCTCTGCTATGTATCTCTTCAATGTTCGCAACGATATCCCGGTCAATTCGGATAATTGGGGCCCCGAAGCTCCTGCATTCTCCATTATGGCATCATAAACCAGTTTTATCGTGCCATTTATCGTGCCATTTATCGTGCCATTTATTCCGCCAACCGGAAGAATCGTCGGCTTATAGGGTATAGTGATTCGGAAAACATCGTCCTCCTCAATTGCCACATTCCGACCATCGAAATAAGCCGGACCATACTTCAGCAGAGTCCTTCGGCCGACGCCCAATTCTTCCACATACCCCATATTTGCGAAGAATCTGGCAATGGTCGGGTTCTTGGGGTGTGGGGTCAATTCGGTCAGAGATACTGTTGCCTTGTGGTATGGGATATTCCAGTTCTCCGCCACCATCGTATCCTTGAAAATTGTGAAGGATGCAGGATGAGAATTTGACACCTCCCTGTGAATGAGCAGGTTAAGAAACACTTCTCTGAGGATGGTATCTCTAAGACTGATACGATGTCTCCCCTCAAGGAAAGGAACTTCGGGCAGGTGCTTCTTAGCAAATACCATTAGCCTGTCCAATGAGCGAATCATATTGCAGCGGATAACATCCCTGTCATCATACAAGAAAGTGTCATTAATCCGACACAAAGCATCTGTCTTGAAATGAGGAAGCACGTTAGTAATCGTCCTTTCAGTCCCAAGCACCAAGGCTGCGGCAAGAGTATAGCCCTCTTGCCCTGTCTGGGAATCCCGGAGACGCATACCCGAAGAAACAAGTATTTCTTCATTGCTCATTGTAAGCCAGGGGTGGTTAGGGTTGTCAATCTTCGCCTGGCTTCGCACGAAATCAAAAACACCTGGCTCGAAGTCTTCCATTGTCAGGAAAGGATACACCCTGTTCTCCGTATATCCCGCCTTTCCCTTCCTGACCAACAGGTTGAAAATCTGCTGAGTATTACGAAGCTCGAAGTCTCCGTCCTGGTTTCTGTCGTAGTAAACACCCTTGTAGGTATGTGCCTCTGAGCTTTCGGGGACATAGCCATAGATAACCTTTTTCCCGTCAATTTCTATGGGCTCGAACTCGATATAGCAGGTAGGATTGATTAGCTGAGGATTGTTAAGGTCCTTGGCAAGGGTGTCCAACTGCGTTTGCAGTGATTCTTCACTTACGCCTTCGATACTTCCGTCATTGTTGGCACCAAGGACTATATGTCCGCCACGCCTGTTCAAAAAGGCACAGATGCTCTCATAGACACTCCTCGCCAGAGAGTCTTTCGAACGCTTAAGTTCTATTTCCGTCCATTCGCGCCGAATCAACAGCGGCCTTAGTTCCTTTTCGGTCATAGCGCAAATTTAATCATTTCTTTTCTTTCAAACCTTCTTATTCTCCAGAATCCTCACCAGATCCTGCTTCATTCCAAGGTCGATTTCACGGTAACGGTGAAATAAAATCAGTATCCTTTCCGGCTATTTCTTCTCGCCGAGGACGGCCCAGCGGATGAAGGGGATGCGGCGGAGAAGCTCGTACAGAAGCGGGGTGACGGTGAAGACGGCGGCGGTAAGGATGGCGTACATAGCCCACGGGGGCAGCGTAGTATAGGTCTTCATCATAAAACCGAGGCTGGCAATTACCGCATAGTGAAGGATATACAGGCCAAAGCCGGAGCGGGCCGCATAGCCCGCAAAGGCGTTGGTACTGTTGAACTTCGCCTTGAACCAGGCCATCATCGCAAGGCACGCGAGCCATCCGTAGAGGCAGTTCAGCGGGCTGCCAAGATACTGCGGCGTAGTGTTGTCCTGCCCGAAGGTGGTTGCGACCAGCACGGTGCAGGCTGCCACGGCGCAAGCGAGCAGAGGCTTCCAGGCCTTGCCCAGCTGCTCCTGCACCTCGTCACGCGCAAAGATGAAGTAGCCCATCAGGAACGGAACTATATAGAACAGAGGCTTGTACAGATTGAACAGCCCGTCTGCGCTCTCGGGCCTGGGGTGCCGGATGAGCAGCTGCTCTGCCGCCCAGAAGATAATCCCAAGCAGGATAATCCACACGATGCCCCTCTTTCCGCCGAAGGCCCTTCCGCAGGCATCGTACAACCTGTTCCTGCCGTCCAGCCTGCGCACCGCCAGCAGAATCAGCGAGAACAGCCACAAGTCCTGAATGAACCACAGCGGGCCGATGCCGGAAATGGCCATCACCATATACTTAACAACGGCGGGCACGCCTTCGAACACCCCGTCCCGCGCTGCAACGACGGTATTGAAGTACCCCACCATCCACTGGAATACGAAGAGACCGACGGTGGCGGGGACCAGCAGCTTCCGGGTGCGGGCCTTGAACCATGTACGGCTGTCGTATTTATCCAGAGCATACCTGGCGCTCACGCCCGCCAGAAGGAAAAGCAGCTGCATAAACCACGGATACAGGATATACATCACCACGTCCTGATACTGCGGGCATTCAGGATACGGGCCGAATCCGCCTATGCCGCCGAAAACACCCTTGTTGTTATAGAAGTAGATTACGTGGTAAAACAGCACCAGGAGAACGGACACCCAGCGCAGATTGTCAATCCAGTGCTTTCTCATTCAGCGCTTCCGCGGAGCCGGCTTTCTACTCGAATTCGAAGATGGAGACGAAGCCGGTGAGCTCAAGGACGTCGCGGACTACTTCGTTGACGTTCTTCAGCACTACGCGCGAACCCACGGACTTGGCCTGCTTCAGGATGCTGAGGAATATGCGCAGTCCGCTGGACGCGATGTATTCCAGCTCGGTGCAGTCAATGACTATGTCTTTGCCTTCGCTGTTGAGAAGGGGCTGGAGAGCTTCCTGGGTTTCCTGCGATGCTGCGGTGTCGAGCTCTCCCGAGAGGGTGGCGACGAGTTTGCCGTCAATTTCCTGAATGGTAGTTTTCATATAATTGATTTTGTTAAGATTAGCACGTTCTTTCCGTCTTTCCTTGAATAGGATACGGAGTCGGTGAGTTTGCGTACCAGATGTATCCCGAGGCCTCCGATGGGCCTGTTCTGCGCGTCAAGGGTGGTATCGGCCGACAGGACCGCCGTGGGGTCGAAGGGCATGCCGGAGTCAACCACCGTGAACCTGACCTCGCTGCGGTCGCTCTCGGCATAGACCGTGACATCTCCCGTTTCCCCTTCGGGATAAGCGTAATATATGACGTTCACGACAGCCTCCTCCAGAGCCAGCCTCAGTCCGCCGGCTGTCTTGCGGTCAAGCTCAAGCTTTGAGAGGAAATCCTTCAGGAAGGGACCCAGCTTCTCCGCCTCGTCCTTGTCGTTTATAAGAGTGATACTCACGCGCAGCAACTCTCCCGGCTCGTATTTTATAAGGAGTATAGTAAGGTCGTCGGCCTGCGGCGCTCCGGCTTCGAAGGCATGGGCGGCTTCGCTGACGGCAGCGACGGTGCTTTCAGCAGATGTGCAGCCTTCTTTGATGCAGGAGTTCAGAATTTCCTGCACATGCTCGCGCCCGAAGGCCTGCCTCCGGGCATTCTTGGCTTCGGTAAGGCCGTCGGTATACAGGAAAATGCCTGACCCGGGCTCGATGGTCAGCGACTGCTCTTTGAACTCGGTGTCGGTGAAGACGCCCAGGGGCATATTCGCTTTGGCTGGCAGCAGGGAGGCACCGGAGCCGGGCAGGAGGAAAGGCTTGTCGTGGCCTGCGTTGGAGTAGCGCAGCTTGCCGGTGTAGAGGTCAAGGCATCCCACGAAGAAGGTTACGAACATATTGCTCTCGTTGCTTTCGCAGAGCTGCCGGTTGAGGGCCTTGAGTATTTTCGACGGGCTCTCTTCCTTGCCGGATATCAGCCTGAAGAGGGAGTGGAGTACCGACATCAGCATCGCGGCCGGTACGCCCTTGCCGCTAACGTCGCCGATGCAGAAGAAGAGTTTTCCGTCGCGCCGATAGAAGTCGTAAAGGTCGCCGCCCACTTCGAGCGCCGGTTCAAGGTGCCCCGAAATGCCTGCAGGGAAGGTCTTGGGCAGCATCTCCTGCTGAATGTTGCGGGCCACGGCCAGCTCTCCGTCTATACGGGCCTGCTTTTCAGTAGCTTTCCTGAGCTCCTTCTCGTTGTGGGCGAAGCGCTCTATCATAAAGAAGAGAATGGCAAGGCCCAGAAGAATGAAACCGATTTGCTTCCTCCAGACGTTGTGCATCCCTTCATAGACTTCCTCTGTATCGTAAACCTCCACGACTTGCCAGTAAGGGTCGCGGTTCATCCGCACCCTGTGTATTACCGTCTTGCCGTCGGCGGAAAGCATCTTCCCTTCGCTTATGAGTTGCATTACCTGTTCCACTTTTTCAGGAGCGGTCCGGTCTGCCGGCGGAGCTACCACCAGCTTGCCGTCGCGGGTGAGCAGGAGCCCGAACGACGAAGGGAAATGCTGGCGGGCCACCAGCGTGTCGCCGAGCCACGAAATGTCTATGTCGAGGCCGCACACGGCCGCAATCTCGCCATTGCCGTCAAGCACGGGGTATGAGAAAGTAGTAAGGTTGAACAGGGAATCCCTGCCGTAAAGATAAGGGTCCGACCAGGACGGGACCCCTGTTTCCGCCACAGCCCTGAAACTTGGATTCTGCGTATAATCGTGGTCGGGGCCGGCGAGCTGCATGGTTTTGATTTTGCCGCCCCACTTGTAGGCGTAAGGTTCGAAAAGCCGCTCCCGGGAGGGGGAATGACCGGGGACGAAGCTGATGCAGCCCCCCACAACGTGAGGGTTGTCGTCAATCAGCCTTTTCATCGCGGGGAAGAGCGAATCGGGCTGCCCGAGGTTGCGGCGCACTTCCCAGAGGTTCTCGCTCATCGTGGCCTCGGTAAGCTCCATCATGTGGCCGATTTCGGCGGCTATGGCTCCGAGCACGATATACGCGCGAACCTCAGTTTCCTCCTCCATTACGCCTCGGATGCGCTTGTACTGCACCAGGGATATTATTTCCACCAGCAGTGCGGCGACTACTATTATCCAGAGGCGTGAGAGCCAGCTTTTCGTGGCGTTTTTCATGCGCTGAAGCCGCAATAGAGTTGTATTATATTGAGGATGACGTCGCGGGCCTTCTGCATCGATTCGAGGGGTACCCACTCCATCCTGCCGTGGAAGTTGAGGCCGCCTGCGAAGATATTGGGGCAGGGGAGGCCGCGGAACGAGAGGTTGGCGCCGTCGGTGCCGCCCCTGATGGGCTGGATGCGGGGCTCCACTCCCGACAGGCGCATAGCCTTTTCGGCAATCTCAACTATTTTGTAGTGAGGCTCGACCATCTCGCGCATATTGTAGTACTGGTCTTTCAGTACGGGCGAGGCCGTGCCCTTGCCGTAGCGGCGGTCGATTTCGGCGCAGCAGTCGAGCATCAGCTGCTTCTTCTCTTCGAACTTTGCGCGGTCGTGGTCGCGGATTATCCAGGTCAGAGTACTCTCTTCCACGCTTCCGTTGAACGCCACGAGGTGGAAGAAGCCTTCATAACCTTCGGTGCGCTCGGGGGTCTGGTCTTCCGGGAGAAGGCAGCAGAGCTCGCGCCCTATGTGGATGGCGTTGCGCATCTTTCCCTTGGCGTATCCGGGGTGCACGTTGCGGCCCTGGATATGAACGGTTGCCGACGCGGCGTTGAAATTCTCGAACTCGAGTTCGCCGACTTCGCCTCCGTCCATGGTATAGGCATAGTCGGCTCCGAACTTCGCCACGTCGAACTTGACGACGCCGCGGCCTATCTCTTCGTCGGGAGTGAATCCTATCTTTATTTCGCCGTGCTTGAATTCCGGGTGCGTGACGATATATTCGGCGGCATCCATAATTTCAGCGATTCCGGCCTTGTCGTCGGCTCCGAGCAGAGTGGTGCCGTCGGTGGTGATTATGGTTTCGCCCTTGTGGTCCAGGAGCTCGGGGAATTCCGCCGGGTCGAGAGTAAGGCCTTCCGCACCTTTCAGGGCTATGGGGGAGCCGTCGTAATTCTCTATTATCTGGGGTTTTACGTCTTTCCCCGAAGCGTCGGGAGCGGTGTCGGCATGGGCTATGAAGCCGATTTTGGGAGCGCCGCATTCGCAGTTCGCGGGGATGGTGGCCATTACATAGCCGTATTCGTCAAGCCCGGCTTCGATGCCGAGGGCGAGCAGCTCGTCGCGCAGGAGGCGCAGAAGGTCCAGTTCCTTGCTTTCAGAAGGCTGGGATTCGGAATTTTCGTTTGACTGCGTGTCTATCGCGACATAGCGCAGGAATCTGTCAAGAAGGCTCATTTCTTTGATTTTGAAGTTTTCAGGGTCGCCAGAATCATATATGCGCAGATGGCAATGAAGGGCACTATGGCTATCATTTCAGCAGGTGCCGCGCCGGATGCGCTGGGAGTGTTCCAGCCGGTGAGAAACCAGTCGACGCCGGCGAATTTAAGGATGGCGGAAACGACGCCCATCAGCGCTCCGCCGGCTATGAAGCCGCTGGCGATGAGGGTGCCGCGCTCGCTGCGCTCCTTGTTGAGGGCTGCGTTCTTGCTGCGGCTGCCCACGTACCACGAGATGGCGCCGCCCACGAGCAGGGGCAGGTTGAGGTCGATGGGGATGAACATTCCGAGGCAGAATGCAAGGGCCGGAACCTTGAACAGGGTGAGGGCGATGGCGATGAGAGCGCCTATTCCGTAAAGGAGCCAGGGCGCGCTGCCGCCGTTCATCATAGGCTGTATGACCGCTGCCATAGCATTGGCCTGGGGAGCCACGAGGGCGCCTTCGCCGGTAAAGCCGTAGGTCTTGTTGAGGACGAGGACGACGGCGCCGACGGTGGCGGCGGCTACTGCCACGCCAACGAACTTCCAAGCTTCCTGCTTGCGGGGCGTAGTGCCTATCCAATAACCTGTCTTGAAGTCGGTAATGAGACCTCCGGCAGTGCTGAGGGCGGTGCAGACCACGCCACCCACCACCATGGCGGCCACCATTCCGGCATTACCCTTCAGGCCTGCCGCCACAAGCACGAGGGCGGTGATGATCAGCGTCATGATGGTCATTCCGCTGACGGGGTTGGTGCCAACTATCGCAATGGCGTTTGCGGCCACCGTGGTGAAGAGGAATGATATGACGGCGACTATCGCAAGTGCCAGCAGGGCCTGCCAGATGTTGTTCAGCACGCCTCCGAAGGCGAAGAATGCGAAAATGGCGAGCAGGGCCACGGTTATGCCGAGGATTACGGTACGCATCGGAAGGTCTTCCTGGGTGCGGTCGTATTCTTCAGCGGAAGCGGAACTCTTCTTGCCGAATTCGCCCACGGCGAGCCGCACCGCGCTCTTGATGACGTCGGCGCTCTTGATTATGCCGATGATGCCGGCGGTTGCTATGCCGCCTATGCCGATGTGCCTTGCATATTCCCTGAAGATGGTGTCGGGCGACATTTCGCCCACGGTGGCGGCTACGCCCGTGCCCATCAGGTCGATGACCTGCCCTCCGAAGAAGAGGTTCATAAGGGGAATGATTACCAGCCACACGAGGAAGGAGCCGCAGCAGATGATGAAGGCATATTTGAGGCCCACGATATAGCCGAGGCCCAGCACGGCGGCTCCGGTGTTGAGCTTGAGAACGAGCTTGGCCTTGTCGGACACGACCTGCCCCCAGTGCATAACCGTGGTGCCTAGAGTCTCGGCCCAGGTTCCGAAAGTGGCTACCACGAAGTCGTAGAGTCCGCCCACGAGGCCGGCGAGGGCCAGGGTGCGCGCTCCGCCTCCGCCGCTCTCGCCGCTGCGAAGGACCTGCGTCGTGGCGGTGGCTTCAGGGAAGGGATACTTGCCGTCCATCTCCTTCACGAAGTACTTGCGGAAGGGGATGAGGAAGAGGATTCCGAGGAAGCCGCCCAGCATCGAGCTGAGGAACATCTGCCAGAAATTCACCTCCAGGCCGAGGATATAGATGGCCGGAAGGGTGAATACGGCGCCGGCGACGACCACTCCCGAGCAGGCGCCTATGCTCTGGATAATCACGTTCTGGTGGAGCCCGTCGCGCTTTTTCAGGATGCCCGTGACACCTACGGCGATGATGGCTATCGGAATAGCGGCCTCGAAGACCTGTCCTACCTTAAGGCCCAGATACGCCGCCGCCGCGGAGAACAGGACTGTCATCAACAAGCCCATCGTCACCGAGTATGGCGTGACTTCCGTCGGGCCTGTCATCCGGTTCTGCGGGGGGAGCCCCTGCTTTTTGCTCTCTTTCATAACGTTTTCTGTATTTTTCAATGTATTTCAGCAGTTTGGCTGCGTCTTTCGCATCCTGTTTGCGCTGCTTGAGGACCAGCTTCAGGGTGCGGGCGCGCTTCTTTTCGAGTTCTTTCTGCTTTTTCGCCTCGGCCTTGGCGGCGTCGCGCTTGTCGAGCTCCTCCCAGTGCTTTTCGCGCGCCGCCTGGCGGGCGTCGCGTGCGGCTATGCGCAACTTGCGCTTGAGCTCCCTCTTTTCCTTTCGCGCCTGGGCAGGGTCTGTCGTGGGTATGGCGAGCGGGTCGGTTGCGGCGGCTGCAATGCCGGCTCCGGCTGCTCCTGCGTCGGGCTTTTTCCCGGCAGTGGAATCCGCCGCGGCTTTCACCGCAGTAGTGTCGTTCAGCGCTTTAGAAGCTTTCAGTGAATCGGCAGTGGCGTTGTCAGGGCTCCCGGAGAGCAGCGCCCCTGTGGCTGCAAGGCTGTCGGCTGCGGCAGGGGTGATGCCACCCGTGCCGAGAGAGTCGGTACGCACGGCGAGGCCTCCCGGCGAATGCCTTCCCGCAAAGCCGCCTGCCTGCAGACTGTCGGGGAGGTGCCTTGACGCTGCCTGAGTGCTATCTTGCTGCGACTGGGGCACGGGAGGAATCTTCGCGAGGGAGTCGCGGATGGCTATCTCGCGGTAAATCGCGGGCATATAGCCTGCAAAGTAGATTTCAGTCTGCCTGAATTCGGCCCTCGGGTGCCTGAGGTAGCTGAGCCTTTCGCTCTTGCGAACCTTCAGCGTGGTGATGGCCTCGGGGCTGTCGGGCCTGTTTTCCGGAGTCCAGTTGAAGCCCTTCATCCTGCGTTCGCTTTCCTCGAGCTGAACTACCGGGTAGGCGTTGTTCTTCGGCTGCTCGAAATAGAAGACCTGGTCGAGGTCGCCGTCTTTCAGCAGGGCCGAGAGCATCTTTGACTCGACCTTGTTCACGGTGGCGAATTCGCCGTTCTCGCGCAGGTAGAACAGCGCTGAGGCGCCTCCCAGCGCGTCGAAGCGGCTCATCGTGTTGGTGACGCTGTCGAAATAGGCCATTATTTCGGTACCCTTTATCTGGTCGAAGCTCACGGCGTTCTCCTGGGTAATCACGAAGGCGTTCGACTGCAGGCTGGCCTTGCGGGGCCCGCCGTTGCCGATGAGCAGGAAGAGGCTGTCTGACGAGTACTGGCGGTTGCCGTCGTTCCATACCATGGGCTCGCGGTAGAAGCGGGCTATCGAGTCGAGGTCGCAGTAGCAGAGCGAGTCGCTGAGGACCTGTATGTCTTTGCGGAAGACCTTCACCTTGCCGACGCAGGTGATGAAGCCCGTCTTGGTGGTATCCCTTACGAGGCTGTCGGCGAGGGCCGTGCTGTCGCTGAGGGCGGTGCTGTCTTTCAGCGCCGTGCTGTCCTTCGCGGCGGCGCTTCCGAGTGCAGCGCTGTCGGCTGCGGCTTCGGCGCCCTTCCCGAGAGCCGTACTGTCGGAACCGGCCGCCTTTGAGCCTGTACCCGTTGCCGCTGCATAGAGGCTGTCTATCTTGTCCAGCTCCTTGTCAAGGGGTGCGGTGAGGCTGTCGGAGGAAGACTTTGCTGCCTCTGCATTCCGGGTTGCAAGGCTGTCGGAGGGTGCCCCGCTTACGCCTTCGCCGCCCGCTGCAGCGCCTGCCGGAGTATCCTGGCCCTGCAGTGCCGTGCTTTTGCCGTAGAGGCTGTCTATCTTGTCCAGCTCCTTGTCAAGGGGTGCGGTGAGGCTGTCGGTCTTTGCTGCTTCCCCGCTTTCATCTGCTTCAACGCCGGCCACAATGCCTGCCCCGGCCGACGGTCTGCCTGCCTTTGCCGCAGCCGCGTCCGCACTTGCGGCCGTGGTTCCGGAAGTCTCCGGTGCTGCAGGCGCGGGGCCTTTGGGAGCGGGGGAGGACT
>JAFSVP010000142.1 GCA_017444905.1 Bacteroidales bacterium | reverse complement strand
GTTAAAGGCGTGGCGGCGGTTCCTTCCGGAGCCTCCACCGGCGAGAACGAGGCTCACGAGCTGCGCGACGGCGACAAGAAGCGGTATCTCGGCAAGGGCGAGCTCAAGGCAGTGGCCAATGTCAACGACATCATCGCTCCCGCTATCATCGGCATGTCCGCCCTCGAGCAGCGTGCCATTGACAAGACCATGATCGAACTCGACGGCACCCCCACCAAGAGCAAGCTCGGCGCCAACGCCATCCTCGGCGTATCGCTCGCAGTTGCACACGCGGCTGCCAACTACCTCGACATGCCCCTGTACCGCTACATAGGCGGCACCAACACCTACGTCCTCCCCGTCCCCATGATGAACATCATCAACGGCGGAGCCCACTCCGACGCTCCCATCGCGTTCCAGGAGTTCATGATTCGTCCCGTCGGCGCTCAGAACGAGGCCGAGGCCGTACGTATGGGCGCAGAGGTGTTCCATGCCCTCAAGAAGGTCCTCAAAGACCGCGGCTGCAGCACCGCAGTAGGTGACGAAGGCGGCTTCGCTCCCGCTCTCAAGGGCATCGACGACGCTCTCGACTGCATCATCCTCGCCATCAAGGCCGCAGGCCTCGAGCCCGGCAAGGACGTGACCATCGCCATGGACTGCGCAGCTTCCGAGTTCTGCTTCAAGGGCGAGGACGGCAAGTTCTACTACGACTACAAGCAGCTCAAGGACGGCAAGAAGAAGGATCCCCGCGGCCGCAAGCTCAGCACCGACCAGCAGATCAACTACCTCAAGAATCTCATCGAGAAGTATCCTATCGACTCCATCGAAGACGGTCTCTCCGAGGAAGACTGGGAGGGCTGGGTCAAGCTCACCAAGGCTATCGGAGGCAAGTGCCAGCTCGTGGGCGACGACCTGTTCGTTACCAACGTCAAGTATCTCCAGAAGGGTATCGAGATGGGCGCAGGCAACTCCATCCTCATCAAGGTCAACCAGATAGGTTCCCTTACCGAGACTCTCGACGCCATCGAGATGGCTCACCGTCACGGCTACACCACCGTTACCTCGCACCGCTCTGGCGAGACCGAGGACACCACCATCGCCGACATCGCGGTTGCTACCAACAGCGGCCAGATCAAGACCGGCTCCCTCAGCCGTACCGACCGTATCTGCAAGTACAACCGTCTGATGAAGATTGAGCTCGAGCTCGGCGACACCGCCCGCTACGGATACAAGAAGCTTAAGTAAGCGTTCTTCCAGCGATCTTTTCAAATCCCGGCTCCTCCTCAGGCAGGCCGGGATTTGTGTTTTTCGGCCGGAAACCTGACTGCATATCCAAAGAAAATGCTACCTTTGCGTAAAAGCTACTGATATATGAAAAGGATATTTCTTTCCGTAATTATGGCGCTCGGCTGCATTGCGGCCGCGGCGCAGAGCAATGACTCCAACCTCGACGCCCTCGTGCAGCAGCACAAAAATGCCGTCACCGACGCTACCCGCAACCTGAAGGAGGTACAGCGCGACGGCACCCGCCGCATCGACGTCCTCGAAGACAGGCTCAACCGCGACAAGCGCGAGCTCGACCGACTAAAGACCCAGCTCGACCAGGCCAAAAATGTCCTGAAGCGCAACGAAGAGACCTACAAGCTCCGCAAGGATGCCTTCAAACTTGCCAAGAAGAGCGGCGCCGACAAGACTCAGCTCGAAGACGCCAAGGCAGAGCTCAAGCAGCTCTCTTCTACCTGCAAGTCATCCAAGTCGGAGAAGAAGAACCTCGAAAAGCTTATTAAGGCCAAGCGCAAGGACATCAACGCCACCCGTAAGGAAATCAGGGACATAAAGGGCGAAATCCGCGAGGCCAGGAAAGACCTCAGCAAGAGCAAGAAAGACCTTCGCGGCAGTACCAAGCTCCAGAAGAAGACCGCAGCCGCCGACGCCAAGGCCGCTACTTCCGGCCAGCCGGAGTAAGAGCGTTCATTCGGCCAGGACTTTATGAAGATGCGCCACTGCTGGAATGCCGTGGCGCATCTTCATTTATAGGCGCAGGACTTTTTTCCTGCCCCGGGAATTCCTATTTCAGCGAGTTTATTACCGCCGCATTGGTTTCGCGGAGCCTCGCTTCGTCCAGCTTCACCACTTTGCGGTCGTAGGTCATAATGCCGTTCACCTCGATTTCGACATCGCTGATTTGCGTGTAAACCGCGGCTGCGCAGCCCATACCTATATATGTCTTAAGCATCTCGGCAAAGCGCTCGTACAGCTCCTGTACCTCTTCGCCTGAGCCGAGCACCTTTCCGTAACCCCAGTTGCGCTCTTCCTGCCAGAGGTGCCCGGGCACGGGATAGCCGAGTCCGCCGTATTCGCCTATTACGTTCACCAGCCGGCTTTCGAAGAAGTCCATAGACGGGCAGGCGTAGTTGTGAGTGTCGAGAATGTCGCCCGCAAGAGCGTAATTCCCGCCTGATGCCTCGTTTACAAGGCGCGTCGGGTCTTCCAGGCGGGTGAAGGCCACGACTTCCTTCGTATCGAACTGCCCCCAGGCCTCGTTGAAGGGTATCCATACGGTGATGCACTGGAAGCACTTCAGGGCGTCGATGATTTCGCCCCACTCCTTATAATAATTCTGCTTCCATCTCTCCGGTACTGTGCACTCGGTGCCTTCGGAGAGGAAGCTGTTGCGCTGCCAGCGGTTGGTCTGCATCGCGGCTATTTCAGGGTCACGGAACTCGTTGGCCTTGCTGTGGTCGGCAATGCAGGGCATATCCTGCCATACGGTCACGCCCAGACGGTCGCACCACCAGTACCAGCGGGCGGGTTCCACCTTGACGTGCTTGCGTATCATATTCCAGCCCCATTTCTTCACCTTCTCAACGTCGAAGCGCAGGGCCTCGTCTGTGGCGGCGGTGTAAAGCCCGTCGGGCCACCATCCCTGGTCGAGAGGGCCGAAGAAGAAGGTCCTCTCTCCGTTGAGGGAAAAGCGCCTGTAGGAGTTTACGTTGCGGTCGGGCTTGGGGTCCGATGCCACGCAAATGCTTCTGAGGCAGGTATATCCGTAGGCAGAGTCAATCTCTTTTCCTCCTTTGAGAAGGCTCAGCCTGAGGCCGTATATATAAGGGTTCCCGGGGCTCCAGAGCCTGGGCTCCGGGACTGGGAGACGAAGCTCTGCGCCGCTGAACGTCCCTTCTGCTACCACGGGGCCTTCTGCTACCTTGCCGCTGTCGTCCACCGAGGACGCGCCGTCGTAAAGCACTACGCGCGCCTCGTCAAAGCCTCCTTCAGCCTTCAGCGTCAGGCTGAGCTCCCCGGAGTCGGCGTCCCACACGGGGTTGTAGGAAATGATGCGGGCCTCCTTCGGCACCGGCTCCATCCACACGCTCTGCCATATTCCGGTGACGGGGGTGTACCAGATTCCGTGAGGGTTCTCGATTTGCTTGCCTCTGGGCTGGAAGCTCATGTCCGACTCGTCGAGCACGCGCAGGCGCAGCGTCTGGCGGCCCGATTTGCGAAGGGCCGCTCCGATATTTATGCTGAACGGGGCATAGCCTCCGCTGTGCTCGCCCACCTTGATTCCGTTAACCCAAATCTCGGCCTGCCAGTCAACAGCGCCGAAATTGAGCATCACGTCGCTGCCCTTCCATTTGCGAGGGACGGTGAAGCTGCGCTCGTACCACAGGGCGTTTCCCCGGCCGACCTTCCTCTGTACGCCCGAGAGTGACGACTCCGGGCAGAAGGGGACGAGAATCTTGCCTTCGGCCCCTCCGAAGGGGGCGTCGGCAGGGGTTATCGCGTAGTCCCAGAGGCCGTTGAGGCTCTGCCATTCGCTTCTCACAAGCTGGGGTCTGGGGTATTCGGGATGGGGAGCGGCAGGGTTTACCTCTGCTGCCCAGGGAGTCTTTACAAGGTCGCCCGCAGGCTCCCAGGCCAGGGCCTGCACCGTTGCTGCGACGGCAAGTGCCAGGCTGGCTATCAGTTTTCCGGTATATGCCATATTATTTATGTGGATTTGTCGGGGTAGTATTTTCGACGCCCGGTGTGCCGTGGGCTGTCGTCAGGCCGCGGACTACCTGCTGATTGCGTCCTTTTTATGTTTGCGTGCAAAAGCGGGGTCGAAAATCATGTTGAGCTCCTTGGCGAGCCTGT
The DNA here is from genome assembly GCA_017444905.1 of Bacteroidales bacterium. Lineage (GTDB taxonomy): Bacteria > Bacteroidota > Bacteroidia > Bacteroidales > UBA932 > Cryptobacteroides. Next base: position 2,621 of record JAFSVP010000142.1, on the reverse strand, counting down.
ATCCGGCGTCGCGAAGCTGCATCCTTACCAGCGGAAGCTGCTCGTTGTACCATTTGGAGTTCAGCTTGGCTCCGGGCTGCACGTCGTGAACGGGGCGGCATTTGCGGGCTATGTCCCGGCCCCAGTCGTAGGGCTTGCCGGCCGTTATTTCCTCGATTTCGGCATCCGAGGCTCCGTCGAGTATGTAGGCGAGGTCGCCGAAGCTCCAGGGGTAGCGCTGGGATATTATGACGGAGTCCCACAGCGTGTGATAGCGTATTTCATCGCCAAGGAAGGTTACGTTGTAGTAGCCTATGGTCATATCGTCAGGGTTGTAGCGTATGTGCTCGGGGCAGTGCATGTCGCCCACGAAATGTACCAGCAGCACGAGCTCGGTGAAGGCGGTGGAGTCGTCGAGCTCCTTCCAGTGCGTGAGGTCCGCCGCGTACTGCTCTATGAAATGGATGCAGTTCTTGACGTAACGGCCGTTGTCGTTGATGCCGCGAAAGGGCTCGAAATCGGCTGCCGACGCCTCGAAGGTGTGCGGGAGGGTGTTAATCCTCGGGTCGTCGCCCGTGGGGTCGAATCCCATATCCACCAGCAGGTGCTTCTTGTTCTCGTCGGCATAGGAGGCATAGCCGCTGATGGGCTCTCCGTGCATTATGGCCGAAACCTTTTTGGCGGTGGTGCGGGTGAGGTGGTTTTCGGCAATGCGGGCTACGGTTGCGTGCCCCTGGCGGCCCCACCCTGAGGCCGCGGTGCAGCAGAGCAGCAGGCACAGCGCCGCGAAGGCGCTTCTATTCAGTATATTCATAGGTCTTTCCTTCTTTTCCTTCAAAACTCAGTTTGGCTCCCACTTCGCGCACGTCGTCGGGTGCGTAGGTGATGCTCCAGGTGTCCATGTCCATAAGTTCGCGAACGCGCTGTGCCGTCTTGGGAGATGCGAAGCGAACCTGGATGCAGGGCTGCAGCTCCTTGTTGAGCGTGAGGTATGTGCCTATCACGCCTTCTTCTTTCGAGAGGTGGTTGCTAAGGAACGGCAGGCCGCGCCTTACGATGGGCTTTTCGTAGTTGGGGTCGCAGATTTCATATATCCACTGGGGCTTGCCTGCATACACCTCGGCGCGCTTGCGTACGACGGTGGTGTCGCCGTCGGGGTAGCGGCCGTTGAACTCGGCCTTGAAATGGTCGAACATGTGGTCGAGATACTCGGCAATGCCTATGCGGCCCTCGCCCTTTTCCTTGCGCACGAAGGTGAAATCGACTGGCGTCTCCTTTACCCCGCCGCCGTGGACGGGCATTGCAAGTACTTTCATTTCAACTATTTCGCGGTACCAGTCTTCGTCAGGGTCTTCGTCCGGTGCCATATATACCCTTATTATAAGGGGGCAGTCGTATTCCGACTCCAGACCGAAAATCTTGCGCCCGGTAAGCCTCATCTGCAGGCCGAGGTAGTTGAGATCGGTGCGGTTGGGCATGTGTTCGGTGCGGATGGTCTGGATTTTCAGCTCCTTGTATTCGCCGGGGTCGGGAGAGTTGACGCGGAAGTGTGAAGGCTCGTATATGGCTTCGGTGAGCTTCTCTTCGTTGGTTACGGCAGTGTCGTAGGTGAGCACTACGGTGTGCGAGCCGGCGAAGGTCTTGACTCCGTACACTCCGGGAACCTTCTCCATCTTGCCCTTGAAGGCCATCGAGCTGCCGTAGCAGTGGATGGAGCTGAGGCCGCTGACCTTCATAGTGGCGAGCTCGAGCCCCTCCGTTTCGCCCCAGCGGACGTCGATGGTGGGCACTTCGAAACTCTTGCCGAGAGTAAGGCAGAGCGCGACGAGCACTACGGTGAGTACCGCGGGTATGAACCTTGCCGCGCGCGCCTTGATGGGCTTTGCCACGAGCCCTATGTGGAGGGCCCGGCTGGGGCAGGCCGCAACGCACTCTCCGCAGAGGGTGCAGTCCACCGAGGTGACGACTCCCTGGGCGGGAATGTCGATGTTGTAGGGGCAGTTCTTGCGGCAGGCATAGCAGTGCCGTCCGCACCTGTCTTCATTCAGCACCACGTGCATCAGCTGCAGCTTGGGCCTGGAGTAGAACGCCTCCAGAATGTATCCCAGCAGGCACACGGCTCCGGCCCACCACCACCATTCGATGCCGAGCCCGGCGGCGGTGAGGCCCCAGGCGGCTCCGGCGAGCACCAGCAGCGGCAGCCAGAACTTCAGAGTGTTGGAGAGGGCGCCCATAGGGCAGATGTAGCGGCACCAGAAGCGCTTTACGAAGAGTCCGCCGATGACGAGGAGCGCCAGAGCGGCGATGCTCATCCACAGGACTATTTCACCCTTGAAGCCGGTGACGGCGGCGTAGTAAGGGTCGAACCTGCGGCAGAACAGCTCGCTCGCTCCCGCCGTGGAGTAGAACACCCAGAAGAGCAGGGCGTACTTGGGGAGGCGCAGGGCCTTGTCGGAAAAGGAGCCGGAGCGGACTTCCATATCCTTGATGCTGAAAGCCTTGCGAAGCTTGGTAAGCAGGTCTTCCACCGCTCCCACGGGGCAGAGGAAGGCGCAGAAAAGCTTGCTGAAAAGGATTACCGCGGCTGCGGCGAGTATGCCCGCCAGAATCTGTGCGGAGCTCATCGAGCAGGGGAGCGAGCC
>JAFSVP010000013.1 GCA_017444905.1 Bacteroidales bacterium | reverse complement strand
TCGACCTCGAAGACCAGGGATATTTCTATTCCCGTCTTTCCAATCCTACGGTCGACGGCGCGGCGGCCAAGCTTTGCGCCCTCGAAGGGGGAGCCGGGGCCCTGCTCACCTCCAGCGGCCAGAGCGCCAGCTTCTTCGCCTGCATCAATATCTGCGAGGCCGGAGGGCATATAGTCAGTGCATCAAATATATACGGAGGTACATACAACCTCTTTGCGGTAACGCTGAAGAAGCTCGGAATCGACGTCACCTTTATTGACGGCAATGCCTCCGACGAGGAGCTTGAAGCGGCCTTCCGCCCCGAGACAAGGCTGGTGTTCGGAGAGACTCTCTCGAACCCCGGCGTGCGGGTGCTCGACATTGAGCGCTTCGCCCGTGCCGCCCATGCCCACGGAGTGCCTCTCATAGTGGACAACACCTTCCCCACGCCTATGGGGTGCCGTCCCTTCGAATGGGGCGCCGATATCGTCATCCATTCCACTACAAAATACCTCGACGGGCACGGAGTGTCGCTCGGAGGCGCCGTGGTTGACGGGGGGCGCTTCGACTGGATGGCTCACGCCGAACTTTTCCCCGGCCTCTGCACTCCCGACCAGTCATATCATGGGATGGTGTATGCCGAGCGCTTCGGAAATCTAGCCTACCTCGCCAAGATGCAGGCCCACTTGATTCGTGATATAGGCGCCATACAGTCGCCCCAGAACGCTTTCTACCTGAATCTCGGCATGCAGACCCTGCACCTGAGAATCAAACGTCACCGCGAGAGCGCCCTGCAGGTGGCCCGCTTCCTCGAGAGCAGGCCGGAGGTGAAGTGGATACGCTATCCCGACCTCGAGAGCGACCCTGACCACGCCCTGCAGCAGAAATACCTTCCTTCCGGAAGCTCCGGTGTGATGGCTTTCGCCATCGAAGGAGGCAGGCCGGTGGCCAACCGCTTTATGGACGCCCTGCACTTCGTTACGATTGAAACACACGTTGCCGACTGCTACAGCTGTATCCTTCATCCGGCTTCGCATACTCACCGCCAGCTGAGCGACCAGCAGCTTCTCGAGGCCGGCGTGGAGCCCGACCTCATGCGCCTGAGCATCGGCCTTGAAGACCCTGCCGACCTTATAGAAGATATTGCCGCAGCTCTCGATTCTTCGAAATGACAAAGCATCTCCTGAAATACGAGGAACGCTTCGAATTCGAGTCGGGAGGCTCGCTTGGCAGGCTCGACCTCGTGTACCATACCTCCGACCGCCCTTATACGAAGGGAGAGAAGGTGGTGTGGATATGCCACGCGCTAACCGGCAATTCCAATCCGGAGGACTGGTGGCCCGATATGGTGGGCAAGGGCAAGCTTTTCGACCCCGACAGGGTGTATGTCGTATGTTCTGCGATGCTCTGCTCTCCTTACGGAGCCTGCGGGCCCGCAGCGCCCGACCCGGTGAGCGGGAAGCCGCTTCTGATGGATTTCCCGCGGACTACGGTGCGCGACATCGTACGCGCCAACATCCTTGTGCGCAAGCACCTCGGAATCGAGTGCATCGACCTTATGCTGGGCCCTTCCATCGGAGGCTTCCAGACTCTGGAATGGGTGATAATGGAGCCTGACGTAATAAAGAGGGCGGTTTTCCTTGCCACCTCCACCCGCGTCACCCCCTTCATGACCGCTTTCAACGAGTCGCAGCGAATGGCTCTGAAAGCCGACCCCAGCTTCCTTGAAGCGAAGTCCGTCGAGGGCGGCCGCGACGGCCTTGCCTGCGCCCGCTCCATAGCCCTGATTTCATACAGGACCTACGACGGATACAATTACACGCAGGCCGAGCAAGGCGACGACACTCTTTTTGCCGACCGCGCGGCATCGTATCAGCGCTATCAGGGGCAGAAGCTTGTAAACCGTTTTGATGCGTATAGTTACTGGTATCTTACCTATGCGCTCGACAGCCAGAACGTAGGCCGCGGCAGGGGAGGAATCGCAAAGGCCCTGGAAGCAGTCACCGCACGCTGCCTCGTCATAAGCATCGACAGCGACGTGCTTTTCCCGCCCGCTCACGGCCGCCTTACCGCCTGCCAGATACGCAACGCCGGATACTGCGAAATAAGTTCCCGATTCGGCCACGACGGTTTCCTCATCGAGGCGGAACAGCTGGCAGCCATACTTTCTCCAATAGTTGATGAAATCCTGAATTGACGTCTTATGAACGCTGAAACCGTAAACCTTCTTGATAACCTGCAGGTTACGCTCAACGCCGGAGGTATGAACACCATAAACATAGTGCTCGCCTTCGTGATGTTCGGCGTGGCGCTGGGAATACGCCCCCAGATGTTCGTGGAGGTGTTCCGTCACCCCAAATCGGTGATTCTCGGAATGTGCTGCCAGCTGGTGCTGCTGCCTCTCTTCACCTTCCTGCTGGCCCTTGCTTTCGGCCCATACATTTCCTGGTCGATGGCGCTCGGAATGATACTCGTGGCTTCCTGCCCCGGTGGCAACATTTCGAACTTCATGTCGTCGCTTTCGAAGGCCAATGTTGAGCTCTCGGTGAGTCTGACCGCCATAAGCACGGCCCTGTGCACGCTGATGACGCCCTTCAATTTCTGGCTCTACGGCAATCTGTACCTGCGTTTTGCGAGCAGTCACATAGCCGACGTGCCGCAGCTCAGCGTCCCCCTGTGGGATGTTTTCAAAACCGTCGTCATCCTTCTTGGCATACCCCTCGTGCTGGGCATTCTGACTTCCCGCTTCCTTCCCAAGGTGGCGGCCTGGCTCAAGAAACCCATGCAGTGGGTGAGTATCATCTTCTTCGTGGCAATGGTAGTGCTCTCGTTCTGGGGCAACAAGGACGTGTTCCTGCAGTGCATCAAGTACATATTCGTAATCGTGCTCCTGCATAATCTGCTGGCTCTGGGTATAGGATTCGGTACGGCCTCGGCCTTCAAGCTGCCCCGCGCCGACCGCAAGACGCTTACCATTGAGACCGGCATCCAGAACAGCGGCCTTGGCCTGGTTCTCCTGCTCGGAACGAGCATATTCGCCGGCCTTCCGCCCCACGGAGGGATGCTGGTGATAACCGCCTGGTGGGGAGTCTGGCATATCGTCAGCGGCCTTACCGTCAGCGCTATATTCTCCCGCACAAAGTAGCGTTCACTCCGTGCTTACGCGTCTGCGAAGGTCTTTCCGTCGGCGAGGGTGATGCGGAGCTTCGTGTATTCGCAGTGGAAATCGTTCCGCAGCCTGTCGAGGTAGCGGGCGCATTCGCGCTTGCATCCCTCAAGGTCGTGGAGAAGGTAATTCCCGCAACTTTCTGGGCTTGCGGCAGGCACTTCGTCCTGCTTCAGTATCCATTCAAGGCATTCCGTGGTGAGCTCCCGAATGTCCAGGACGCAGTAGCTTCCGGTCATTATGAGGTACATTCCGGTAAGGCATCCCATAGGGCCGACGTACACTACGTCGTCCTTTACCCGTGAATTGCGGAACCATGTGGCCATCAGGTGCTCGATACTGTGCATCGCGGCCGGCTCGACCGCGGGCTCCGCGTTAGGCTCCGTTATGCGGAGGTCGAAAGTGGTGAAGCCCCTGTCTTCCCTTGACACGTAAATCCCCGGCTTCAGCCGGGTATGGTCGATAGTGAAACTCTGTATTACTTCCATAATGCCGTAAAATTCTCAAATAGTTTTATCCATCCACTTTTTCCTGTGGATGTAAATGACGCACTGAATCCAGATACAAAGCGAATAGATTCCGTCGGCAGTCCAGCATACGGCTATGCCGGACTTCATCACGCCTATAATTATGGTGCAGTACACGGCATAGATGCCCAGGGCCACTGCATCGAAGCGCAGGCACACCCGGGTGTTCCCCGTACCGGCTACTGACTGAAGATACACGTTCCAGGGCAGGGTGAGCAGGGTGGCGGCGCACATCACCCTCAGGGTGGGGACGGACCCGTCGATAAGGGAAGGGATGTCGGTAAAGAGGCTGATAATCCAGTGCGGGAAAATGGCGAAGACGGCCAGCACCGGCAGCATGGTTACTACACAGAGCATAATCACCCTGCGGATAACCTGCACCACGCCCTCGGGATGACCTTCACCAATGATGTTGCTCACCAGCGTAGCCGCCGTAGAGGCAAATGCCGCCGAGAACACGAAAGGCACCTCGGAGATACTTCTTACGATATTTGCTATGGCCAGCTCTTCCTCTCCAAGATGCTCTATGAAAAGGAAGAACAGCAGCCATACGGAGACATTCATGACATATTCCACCATCACCCAGGATGCGGTGGAAAGCATATGCTTCAGCTCCTTCCAGACGGGGCCAACAATCTTCTGCAGGCCGTATTTCCTGTCTGCGGTAAAGAAGGCCAGTACCACGAAGAACAGGAAAGAAATGCCTTCCGATATGGTGGAGGCCAGAGCCGCACCCTTGATGCCCATCGCAGGCGCACCCAGGTGACCGAAGATGAGCACCCAGTCCAGGAAGATGTTGCTGCCCACCAGCACTATGGAATTCCAGGTGAGGCTCTTGGTGTTACATGTCCCCACGTAGAAGGCGCGGAACAGCGCCGTCATAAAGGCAAATAGCAGCCCGGGAATCCTCCAGTTCACATAGACTACCGCCGCATCGAATATTTTCTCCGACTGCAGCAGCCCCCGGAGAAGGGGAGGAGACAGAAAATACGAAAGGACCATCGTCAGAACGGCCAGAGCCGTCAGGAACCAGACGCCCTGCCAGAACACACGTCCTATGGCGCTGAACCCGGTTCCGCTCTCCGAGGCCTCCCCGTTGCGCCTGCCGATGATAATCTGGACTCCGATGGAGAAGCCGAAGCCCAGCATATACAGGATGGTGAAATACACACCTGCAATGGCCGATGCTCCCAGCTCGATTTCGCCGACGCGGCCCAGGAAGGCCGTATCCGTCATTCCAAGCAGCTCCTCCATCACGAGGGCTACCAGAATGGGGAGAGTTATCCTCCAGATGGACTTGAAGGAATAACTCTCCGGTACTTTGTATGCCGATGCTTTCATTACTTCCTATTCTTCTTCCACAAATTCCACTTTCATGCTGGCAATCCTGCCGGCGCGGATTTTATCGTTTTT
>JAFSVP010000141.1 GCA_017444905.1 Bacteroidales bacterium | reverse complement strand
CATCGGGGAAATATGAATACTTCTTATAGTCCGGGCCGATGATGAAAAAACTGATTATTACTATTATAGTAACCGTCTTGGGGTCATTGCCGGCACTTTCGCAGGGGATAAGTGTATTGAACTTCAAGCCCGACCCGGAGTCAAAGGATGCCATGATGCCTGACACAAGGCGTGACGACGGCAATGGCGGCAACTGTGCAATCATCAAAATCCGTACGAATCCACCGACTGACGGTTTCTCTTTTGAAGCCGGACAGTCGGGCGTGGAGAGCGTGGAAAAAATAGGGGAGACATGGGTGTACATCCCCGCCCTTACGAAGAGCCTCACCATAAGGCATCCGAAACTCGGAGTACTTGATCACTGGCAGTTCCCTCTTCTCCCGAATGAGGGGGCGGTATATATCCTGACGCTAAGCGTGGACAAGGTGGAAACCGTAGTAAAGAAGCGGAAACCACAATTCGTCGTGTTTACTGTATCTCCGTATAATGCTGTGTTGCATTTCGATGGAGAACCTATACTTCTTGATGGCGAAGGGAAGGGCGTTTCCGACCTTATGAACCCGGGCACATACAGATGGAAAGCCGAAGCCAAGAACTATCATCCGAAAGAAGGAACAGTTACTGTCTCAGAAAGTAAAGTTGAATGCACTATTTCGCTCGTTCCAGCGTTCGGCTATCTTGTCGTGGATGGAGCGGAGCTGAGTGGAGCTAAAGCAATTCTTGATGACAATACCGCTCTAACCCTACCATTGTCGTCTTACGAGCTCGCCAGCGGGAAACACAAAATAACTATAATAAAGCCGTTGCATGATAAATACACTAAAAACTTTGTCATCTCCGACGGTCAGGAAACGGTCATAAAGCCGGAACTCGTCTCCAATGCCGCAACGGTCAGCATAACGACTGACGATTCCAAAGCGGAAATATGGATAAAGGGTGAAAAGTACGGAACAGGCTCTTGGAGCGGACTGCTGAGCAGCGGGAAATACGAGGTGGAAGCCAGGAGGGCCAATTGCGAGTCACAGTACACGACTGTCGTCGTAAAGAAAGGTGAGAACGGACAACGGTTCAAAATAGCGAAGCCCGTTCCCATAACCGGCTCGTTGTATGTGGATTCGGATCCGAAATTCGCGGACATTTACCTTGATGGCCAGGAGGCCGGCCAGACTCCTTTCCTCTTCTACGAAATCGAAATAGGTACGCATAATATAAAGATTGTAAAGGAAGGATATATCACCTATGACTCCGAAATCGTTATATCAAAGGGCAAGAAGGCGGAATTCAAGCCGACGCTAAAGAGGGGTGAGCAGTACGCCCGCATAACCGTCACGAGTCAGGAAAAGGCCGATATACTCTTGAATTCAACTTTTCTTACAGACGGTCCGTCGTGGAGCGGTTATTTGCCAAAAGGTTCCTATACATTCGAGACCTGCAAGGGCGCAAATTATGACAATGGCGTTTACGAGCTCAATGTCACCAGTTTTACAGAAACGAAAGTTGCCTTGCCACCACCAACGATAAAAAAAGGTCGTTTCAAGGTAGCAGTGTCACCTTCAGACGCAACGCTTACCTTAAATGGTAAAAAACTGGTTTCAAGCGGCGGATCATATCGCAGCGAGCCTCTTGCAATAGGTTCGTACAGTATAACAGCCTCGGCGCCCAATTATCAAAACGCGACCAGAAACTTTACTGTGGAGCCAAACTGTACCAATGAAATAAAGCTGAAGCTGAAGCCTTATGCGTATTCCTCCATATACACCGGCCTTCAGTTGGGCTATGACATTAGTAACTCCAAGTTCCTTACCGGAGCATATTTCAACTGGCAGCCTTGTTTTGCGGGCTTTTACGGGAGTGCATCTGTCGGATGGAACAAGCTTAGTTATTACTTTTCCGGCGGCCTCTCGTTGAGGCTCACAAAAAAGTATTCAAATACTTCGTTCTCCCTTTATGGAGGTGCCGGGCTGGGCGGTCAGGACGGTCTTTTTTACGAGGGCGGATTGCAGCTTGGCTTCGGCGAAGAAAAATCAGTTTACAGTAAATACAATCTCCGGCTTGGGACGATGTATAACCCTTCTACATCTTCTTTCACTCCGACTCTTGGCTTGTCCTGGCATATTCCCGGGGCTGTGATAATTGCACCATTCGCATATATGTTTGATGTGGCTGACAACGAGTATATTCCCATCCATTCCCTTGCTACAGCTGCATACGATATCGGAGAGAGAGAATTTCTGTTCGGTACGGATTTAATGTGGATGAAGAACAATCTGGGAGCTTATGCCGGATTTATGTATGGCTTGGATAATACCATTTCAGCCTCCATCGGCCCCTCCGTCCGCTTGTCTTCGCTCTTCGATTGGGAGCGCCCCGACTTGAGCCTTTACAGTGCCTTTGGCTATCACGGCGGAGATTTCCTGACCCGTTTCGGCCTTCTGATCGGCTGGGATAGCTATGATAGGCATGAGGTGTTCAGTCTTGGTGACATACAGCTCGGCGCCGGTGTTCACGGTGGTGAGTGGATGTTTACTTTTGGCGCGGACTGGCTGACTACGGGTACGGTGGCTTTGGTCGGCCTGGCCGTCTTCCTTTGCATTCTTCCTTTCGGGTTATGAAAAAAACAATAATTATTATACTTCTTATCCTGTCATGCACCCAACTGATAGCGCAGAAATCAGAGTGGGACAGCGTGTTGAAGGATAAGGACAACTACTGCTTTGGAATCGGGGAAGGAGAAAACGAGGAAAATGCTTACAACGCTGCGCTGGGAGATCTTTTGAGCAGTATAACCGTTGTTATATCAAGTCGATATCAGGCAAGTTTCGACGAAAGTTCAACCAACGACAAGTCGGAGCAGAGCCTGTATGTGAAAAACAAGATTAGCACGTTTTCGTCGGCAAGAATCAACGGTATCAAGAAAGAAATACTCAGAGACAAGCCCGGCAAATGGAAAGTGGGAGTCTGGCTTGAGAATAATCAAATTGACAAGATATTTGAAAACCGCATAAAGAATATCAAGGAATACGTGCGCCTTGCAGAAAGTGCAGAGGAAAGGAAGAAAGTGGACGACGCCCTGCGTTACTATTATTGGGCATATTCCCTCCTGAAGACGATAAAAAATCCGATAGATGTCGAATACACTGACGGGAAGGGAAAGGAACGGGTTCTCCAGACCTGGATTCCGGACAAATTGAACGAAATTTTCGGAGACATATCCGTGTCGTTCGGCCCTCTTGAAAAAAATGACCTGATAACGTATTTCAAATTCAGGGGCGGACCGGCGTCTTCGCTCGACTTCTCTTATAACGACGGGCGCGGCTGGAGCAATATATGCAGCGCGAAAGACGGAACGGGTGTAATAGAACTAAACCCTGAAGTACTTCCTTCAAACATTTTCATCCGTTTTGAATTCAAGTACCTGGGGCAGGCATCTATGGACACGGAAGTCGAAGCAGTGCTCAAGGTGGTCAAAACTTTCAAGTGGAAAAAATCGGAAGTTATGGTACCCCTTGCAATAGAGGCCAAAGAAAAACCGGAGAAAAAGTCGGAAGACAAGGCTGTTTCACTGTCCAAGGGAGAAGAAGTCATCAAGGATACGGGAGATAAAGCCATCTTTCAACTCTCAGATGCCGAGTCCGCCGATTACCTTTCCATCCTCAACAACATAGCGAACGGAATCAGGACCGGGCAGTATTCCGGATGTTACAAATATTTCACGCCCTGCGGGCGCGATATGTTCGACAAGCTGCTCAAGTACGGGAAGGCGAAACTTGTCGGCGACCAGATGCCCTCTCTATACAGGCACAACAACTGCATCTATGCCAGGAGTCTCAAAATGTCGTTCTCTTTTTCCAGAGGAGTGCGAAAAAATTTCGTGGAAGACGTGGTCTTTACTTTCACTCCTGAAAAGAAAATAGATTGCCTTGCCTTCGGTCTGGACAAGGATGCAACGGAAGACATTCTTACAAAGGGCAAATGGCCCGATGCGGCACGGCTCTCCATCCTTGAGTTCCTTGAAAATTACAAGACGGCTTTCGCCCTTAAGCGTCTTGACTATATCGAATCGATTTTTGACAACAATGCAATAATAATAGTCGGGCACGTAACGAAGAAACATAATTACGTATCGGGCGACGGAAAGCAGATAGCAACTTCCGACAACCCGGTCGTGACTAAGACGAGATACGAAAAGAAAGCTTATATCGAGCGTCTTGCACGGGCTTTCAAGAGCAATGAATTCATCAATATCCGCTTTGCCAACAATAATGTTCGCAGGGCGGGCCTTCACGGTGAATTCGGAGAGCGCTATGGTATCCAGATAAAACAGGACTACTACAGTTCAAACTATGCCGATAAGGGTTACCTTTTTCTTCTGGTCGACCTGAACGACCCAGACAAGCCGGTTATCTATGTCAGGACTTGGCAGGAGGAACCGGATATGCCTAAAGTTCCCGGAGACAACGGCCTCATAGGACTCTATTCATTCTAAATACTCATTATTATGAAAAAGTTGTTTATTATCATCAGCTCGGCCCTGGCCCTTTTTGCGGTCTCCCCGGCCAATGCCCAGACGGCAAAACAGACTAAAGAAGCAAAGACAATGGCCCGACAGGACAAGAAGGAAGGTTATAAATGTGAGGACGGCGATTTGGTCACACTTCTGGCGAAGTTTTACATTGCCAAAAGAGACGAAGGCAAGGAAACAATGTTTGCGACGGCCATCGCTAATGAAAGCAGATTCAAGAATCTCGCCAGACGGATTGCGACCGTCAATGCTGCAACGGAGTATTCGTATAGGCAGCGTGCCTTTATTAAGGGTAAGGTCGAGATTGCAGCATCAGAAATTGCAAAGCAGCAGCAACAGAAATTCATTGAGGCCTATGAATCGAAAGTGATTAATGAATTGTCTGGCCAGCTGAAGACTGCTGCCTGGGTGGTGAGGAAAGACCCGACAAATCCTAAACAGCTGGAAGTCAAGGGCTATTTCTATATCGACCCGGAAGCGGCACGTCAGGCTCATCTCGACGCCCTGAGAGCTGCTGCAAGCGAGCAGCAGCTCATCAACGAGCTTGGAGACAGCATCAGCAACTGGATTAACGGTATTCCTTTCCAGCAGGACGCCAATTAATAGTCTTTTGAAGACTTTACCCGGTCGACGACCGGAAGCTTCTTTTTGCAGACGGCCCGGACGGTGCGGAAGAAGTCAAGGCTTGCATGCCCGCATTCGGGATTTCCCGAATGCGGGCATACTTGTATAGCGCGTATGCTTGCAAACGCGCGCCTTTATTGCTACATTTACGGGATTCAAGAGAAAACAATATTGACGATGACTGATCAAACCGCAAAAAGAGATTCATTCGGCAGCTCGTTCGGCGTGCTGGTGGCTCTGGCCGGATCGGCCGTGGGGCTCGGGAACTTGTGGCGTTTCCCCTATCTGTTGGGCCAGAACGGAGGTGCCGCCTTCATCCTTATCTATCTTGGTTTCGTGCTTCTGGTGGGCCTTCCGGTAATGCTGGCCGAGTTCATCATAGGCAGGCGCAGCCAGGCCAGCGCCCGTGCAGCCTTCCGCAAGCTGGCTCCGGGCAGCCGCTGGGGCATTACCGGCGTGCTGGGCGTCATTTGCTGCGTCCTCATCCTGTCATTCTATTCAGTCGTCGGCGGCTGGGGTGCGGAGTATCTGTACAAAGCCGTCTGTTTTGATTTTACAACCGGTGATTCCAATACCTTCAGCAACCTGTTCTCCGGCTTTTCCACCTCCGTGTGGCGTCCCCTCATCTGCCACGGCATATTCCTGGCCTTGACCGCCGGAATCGTGATTGCGGGCGTGAAGAACGGCATCGAGAAGTTCTCGAAAGTAATGATGCCGCTGCTGTTTCTCATTGTCATAGGCATTGCAGTACGCTCCATGACGCTCGAGGGCAGCGGCCCCGGCATCAGCTATCTTTTCAAGCCCGACTGGTCCAAAGTGACCTCCCAGACCTTCCTGGCGGCGCTTGGGCAGGCGTTCTTCTCGCTGTCGCTGGGAGCCTGCATGGTAATCACCTACGCCTCCTATGTAAAGAAAGACGCCAATATCATTTCGTTAGGCGCGCAGACGGCAGCCGCGGATACGGTCTTCGCCCTCATCGCGGGCTGTGCCATTATGCCGGCCGTGTTCGCCTTCGGAATCGCCCCCGGCGAAGGCCCCGGCCTCGTGTTCATCACCCTGCCTCAAATCTTCAGCCAGATGCCTCTGGGAGGAGTCGTCGCCATTTTCTTCTTCCTGGCCCTTCTGCTTGCCGCACTTACCTCGTCAATCTCCATACTGGAAGTGATAGTGGCCTTCTGCATAGAAGAGTTCAAGATGAAGAGAAAAGCGGCCGTCGCCGTGGTTTTTATCCTTATCTGGATACTCGGCGTGCTCTGTTCTCTTTCAATGGGCCCGCTTGCCGACTTCAAAATCTTCGGCAAGACCATCTTCGACCTGTTCGACTTCCTGTCGGCCAATTTCCTGATGCTCATCGGTGGCCTTCTGGTAGTCATCTTCGTGGGCTGGAGGCTCGGTCGTAAAGAGGTGTATGACGAGCTGACCAACGGCGGAGGCCTGAAGCTGTCGCCGTGGCTGCTCAAGACCATCATCTTCCTCATCCGCTTCGTGGCGCCTCTGGCACTTATTGCAATAGCGGTTTTCCAAATCCACGAATAGTCAGGAATCATGCATTCTCTCAGGGCGGGTAATCTGATAGCGTTTGCCATTTTCATCGCTCTTACGCTGGTTGCGTCGCGCGTAGCGCACGTCGTCTCCAACAAGGCCCTGCTGCTGGGTACCATCGACCTGAATACCGGGGAGATGGAGTATTGCAACGCCGGCCACACCAAGACCTTGCTGAACGGAGACTTCCTGCCCCAGCTGAGCAATTTCGTCCTGGGCGGCTTCCCGGGCTTCGAGTACAAATCGCAAAAGCTTACGCTCGCGCCCGGCTCCCGGCTGGTATTCTATACCGACGGCGTCACCGAGGCCCGCAACCACGACAAGGCGTTCTTCGGAGAGGACTCCCTGCTGGAATGGGCTTCGCACGATTACGGCGACGCCCGGCAGACCTGCGGCTCCCTGCTGGACAAGGTCTGCATTTTCAGGGGCAAGGCCCGGCAGAACGACGACATAGCAATTATGACAATCCGCTTGATTACGACATAAAAAATCAATCTAATGATATCACCTTTATCCCAATCACAGCTCAGTATTTATCTGTCTTGCCAGGGCCTCAGGCCCGAAGACGGCAATTACCAGCAGGCGTCGCTTTACAGAATTCCCGAGAGCATCCCCCTGGAAAAGTTTGCCCGTGCCCTCGAGACCTTCGTGGCTGCGCATCCTTACCTGCTTTCCACCATCGTAATGGATGAAGGGGAGCCCCGGATGAGCACTCCCGAAGAAAGCGGGTGGAAGGTCCCCGTCCTGGAAGTGGAGTCGATGGAAGAGCCCCGCAAGGGTTTCTGCGCCACTATGGACCTCAATGCAGGCAAACCCCTTTTCAGGATGGAAATATATAAAACCCTCGAAGGGAATTATTTCTATGCCGATTTCCATCATATCATCTTTGACGGTGCTTCGGCCGGCATTTTCCTGCGCGACATTCAGGTAGCGTACGAAGGTTCCGAATTGCAGAAAGAGGCCTTCTCCGGTGCCGACATAGCTATGGAAGAAGATGCTGCACGCAATTCGGAGGCATACGCGGAGGCAAAGGAATGGTACACCGCCACCTTTGCGGAAGCTGCCGACACCCCCTCCCAGATTATCCCCGACGTTTATGGACAGGAGCCTGCGCCCTACAGGGAGCTCCTCATCCCCCTGAGCATCGACGCCGCCTGCGCGAGGGAAGTTGCATCGGTACACAGATATGCCGAGAGCATCCTGGCTCATGCTGCCTGGGGCCTTACCCTTGCCGCCTGGAATGCCGATACGAAAGCCTGCTTCGCCAGTATATGGAACGGCCGCAAGGGCGCCAATACCCGCAACGCGATGAGTATGTGCGTGCATACTATTCCCGTCCTCGTGGAGGCTTCTCCCGAGCAGGAAATCGCCGACGTCATCCAGAAACTTAACGAACAGACTCGCGGCATACGCCAGCGGGCGTTCTACTCCTTTGCCGACTGCAACCGCGACCTTGGCCTGAACGCCTCCCTAAGCCTTTCCTTCCAGGGGCAGTTCGTGGGCGTGACCATTCCCATCACCCTTGACGGGCAGAAGCTGGAGGCCGAGGATCTTCGAACCAATCCTCCGGGAATGGGCCTGTCGTCGGAGCTTTTCAGCAGCGAAGAGGGCCCCTGGTACATCCGCTGGTGGTACCGTCCTGACCAGTATTCGGAAGAGCTTCTCCGCAGCCTCACCGACAGCTACTGCGCCACCTTCGCCTCCATGGCCACCGCCCGCACCGTGGCCGAGCTCAGGCATATGACCGCAGCACAGCAGGAGGCTCTCCTCTCCTGGAATCCCGGCCCCATCGAGGATGCCAACCCCGGCAGGAACGTGCTGGATTATTTCAAGGAGAACGTTGCTGCCCGCCCCGGTGACACCGCCCTCGTTTATAAAGACAAGAAAATCAGCTTTGCCGACGTTGACCGCCTGTCCGACAATCTGGCCGCCGAGATTCTGAGGCTCACTTCCCCCGGCGGCGTAGTGTCCATCATCCTCGGACGCAACGAGTGGATGATGATAGCGCCCCTGGCCGCCCTCAAGGCGGGCTGCGCCTACCAGCCTCTGGATCCGTCATACCCGGCAGAGCGCCTTAACTTTATGGTAAAAGACGCCTCCGCATCCCTGCTCATTGCCGACCCCGGCCTGGAAAAGCTTGTCACGGAGTACGAAGGCCCCGTCATCGGTACGGACAAGATTTACTCCCTGCCCGAAGGAAAGCCCGAGGCACCCGCTCCGAAGCCGGAAAACCTCTTCATCCTTCTTTACACTTCCGGCACCACCGGCACGCCCAAGGGCTGTCAGCTTACGCACGGAAACGTCACCGCCTTCGGTATCAACAACTCACGGAACCTTTCCGTCGGCCCCGACTCACAGATGACGGCCTACGCCAGCTTCGGTTTCGACGCCTTTATGGGAGACCTTTCCACGGCGCTTGTCGCGGGAGCCACACTTCACGTCATACCCGAAGAAATCCGTCTGGACCTTGCCCAGCTCGATGCCTACTTCACTGCCAACGGTATCACGCACTCCCTGATGACCACCCAGGTGGCCATCCAGTTCGCGCTGAACTACCCCGACAATCCTTCGCTGAAGTGCCTTTACACCGGCGGCGAGAAGATGCCTTCCATCGCCTTGCCCAAGTATCAGCTGGTCAACTGCTACGGCCCTACCGAAAGCACTTGCTACGTCGTGTTCAAAAAGGTCGCCAGGCAGGAAGAAAACGTCCCTATCGGCAAGCCCCTTCCCGGAGTCCACGCCTACGTGGTGGCAAAGGGCGGAGCGTTGCTGCCTGTGGGCGCCGCCGGAGAGCTGCTGGTATCAGGCCCTCAGGTGGGCCCCGGTTACCTTGGAAGGCCCGAAAAGACAGCCGAGGTGTTCATAGACAATCCTTATGAAGACGACGAATACTTCCGTCACGTTTACCGTACCGGCGACATCGTGCGTTACCGCGCCGACGGCGACATAGAGTTCATCGGCCGCCGTGACAATCAGGTGAAAATCCGCGGCTTCCGTATTGAACCCAAAGAAATCGAGACCGTTATCCGCGATTTCTCCGGAATCACCGACGTCACCGTGCAGGCCTTCGACGAGAAGGGTGGCAACGGCAAGTTCCTGGCTGCGTACATCGTTGGCCCCGAGCCCGTTGACAAGAAGGCTCTGGCCGACTTCATAGCCTCCCGCAAACCGCCGTATATGGTGCCTGCGGTCATAATGCAAATCGACGCCATCCCTCTTACGGTGAACCAGAAGGTGGACCGCAAGGCACTTCCGGAGCCGGTGGCGGAGAAGCATTCCGCACCTGCCGAGGCAGCTCCGCTCAACCTGCTGGAGCAGCAGCTTGCAGAGCTGATTGCAGAAACCGTCCAGATAGAGGGCGTGGGCCTTACCGAACCCCTGTACCTGTATGGCCTGAGTTCCCTCAGCGCCCTCCGTCTTGCCACAGCGCTGTACAAGAAATACGGCATCCAGGTGGATATGAACAACTTTGCCCGCACGGCATCGCTGCAGACCATCGAGAACGAGGTGCTGAAAGCCCTGCTGAAGGGTGGCGCCGGTGCCCAGGAGCAGAACCGCGCGGCCGCTCCCGCCGAACTTACCGGCCAGCAGACCGGAATCTGGTTCGAGTGTATGAAAGCCCCTCACGAGACCTTCTACAACATTCCCCAGTACTGGACCTTCCCTGCAGACCTGAACCCCGATACCCTGCGACAGGCGGTTCTGGATGTCATCCGCTGCCATCCTTATATAAATACGCACTTCGTCACCGAGGGCGGAGTGGTGCGTCAGGTTCCGGTCGAAGCCGAACCCGAGGTGGGATTCGTCCTGCTGAAAGACGAAGAGATTCCAGCTTATGCCGCCGGCTTCGTGCAGCCCTTCGAGCTTGAAAAAGGCCCGCTCTACCGCATCAATGTGGTGAAAACGCCCACTGCGCTTCACCTCTTCATGGACTTCCACCATACCGTCTTTGACGGGCGCTCCTGCGACATATTCCTTACCGAGCTCACTGCCGCTCTTGGCGGCACCGCTCCCAAGGCGGAAGGATACAGCTACTTCAACTACGCCGCCGACCAGCAGAGCGCCGACATGAGCGCCGCACGCGATTTCTTCGCCGGCGTGATGGAAGGCTTCGAGGAGCCTGCAGCGCTTCTGCCCGACCTTGAGCCCACGGAAGAAAGAGGCCTCGGCGCCTATCTCGAACTTCCCGTGGGAGCCGATATTTCAGAGCGCTGCAAGCAGCTGGGTATCTCCGAGGCAAGTTACTGCCTGGCAGCGGTTTACCTCGCCGCATCCGCCTTCAGCGGAAAGGAAAGCGTGTATATGTGTACCGTCAGCAACGGCCGCAACGATATGCGCACCTCCGATACTTTCGGTATGTTCGTCAACACGCTGGCAATTTCTTCCAAGCCCGGAGCCGGAATCAGCGTGGACGAGTTCCTGCGCCGCACCGATTCCGACTTCAGCGGTGTCATCGCCCACGAAGACTATCCCTTTGCGCGCCTGAGCTCCGACTTCGACTTCCAGCCTCAGATGATGTACGCCTACCAGGCGGGCATACTCACGGAATACAAGGTGAACGGGCAGCCCCTCACGGGCACCAGCCTTGAAATAGGCGCTCCCAAGTTCCCCTTGAGCATCTTCGTGAAGGGTACTGCCGAGGAGCCGGTGTTCTCGCTTGG
Source organism: Bacteroidales bacterium (assembly GCA_017444905.1). Lineage (GTDB taxonomy): Bacteria > Bacteroidota > Bacteroidia > Bacteroidales > UBA932 > Cryptobacteroides. The sequence continues at coordinate 24,516 of JAFSVP010000141.1, read as the reverse complement.
CTATGACAATTCGCTGTACAGTCCAGAACTCATCCGCAGCTTCGGACAGTGCCTGCAGACAGTCGTCCGCGGCCTGCTTGCCGACGGTCCGCTAGAGGCCCTGCCTCTTTCCGGTCCAGATACGCTCAAGGCTCTTGACGGCTTCAATGCTTACGACCGTAAGGTTGACGGAGCGCAGACCATCGTGTCGCTCTTCCGCAAAGCCGCGGCTGCCACTCCCGATGCCCTGGCCGTGCTGTTCAAAGACAAGCAGCTCAGTTTCAAGGAGCTTGACCAGAGGTCCGAACGCATTGCTGCATACATTTCCTCGCTTGGCCTTGGCCGCGAGGGCGTAGTTTCCATACTGATAAGCCGCAGCGAGCTGATGGCCGTTACGGCCCTCGGTGCCCTCAAGGCCGGCTGCGCATATCAGCCTCTGGATCCTTCCTATCCCGCCGAGCGCCTCAACTTTATGATAAAGGACGCATCGGCAGGGCTGTTGATAGCCGACGACAGCCTGTGCGATGTGCTTACGGAATATGACGGCCCCGTGCTGCTCACTTCGCAGCTGGACACCCTGCCCGAAGGCAGCGCAGGCGAAGGCCCCGCTCCAGAGAATCTCTTCATCCTGCTGTACACTTCCGGCACCACCGGAGTGCCCAAGGGATGCATGCTGGAGCACCGCAACCTGGTGAACTTCTGCAGCTGGTACAGGGAGTATTACGGCCTGAAACCGGGCGACCGCGTGGGAGCCTACGCAAGTTTCGGCTTCGACGCCTGTATGATGGATATGTGGCCCGCACTTACCACCGGCGCCGCCGTGTGCATCGTCGACGAGGAAACCCGTCACGACCTCTCGGCCCTCGACAAGTTCCTGAGGGAGAGCGGAGTAACCCATTGCTTCATGACTACCCAGGTGGGCGTGATGTATGCCAGGAACTTCCCCGACAACCCCGTGCTGAAGCACCTGTCGGTGGGAGGCGAAAAGCTGGTGAGTATGGATCCGCCTTCCTATGCCTTCCACAACGGCTACGGCCCCACCGAATGTACCATCTTCACCACCATATTTGACGTTCTCAAGCGCGAGGCGAACATACCTATCGGCCATCCTCTGGGCAACCTGCATCTGTATGTAGTGGACAAATGGATGAGGCGTATGCCTGCCGGCGCTCCCGGCGAACTGCTGGTGAGCGGCCCTCAGGTCGGGCGCGGCTATCTTGGAAGGCCCGACAAGACCGCCGAAGTCTATGTGGCCAATCCTTTCTGCTCAGAGGCTCCCTACGACCGCGTGTACCGCACCGGGGATATCGTCCGCTACCGCACCGACGGCAACATCGAGTTCGTGGGCCGTCGCGACGGACAGGTGAAGATACGCGGCTTCCGCGTCGAGACCAAGGAGGTCGAGGCCGTCATAATGGAGTATCCCGGAGTGAAAGAAGTCACCGTACAGGCCTTCGACAGCCCGTCCGGCGGCAAGTTCATAGCAGCCTACGTGGTGTACGAAGGCAAGCTTGACAACTCTGCTTTGGGCGCCTTCATCGGAGAGCGCAAGCCTTCGTACATGATTCCTGCCTCCATCAACCAGATAGAGCATATCCCGCTGAACGTCAACCAGAAAGTGGACCGCAAGGCGCTTCCCGCCCCCGTGGTCCAGGCCGGCGGAGACTATGTCGAGCCTGTCGGAGAAACCGAGAAGGCGCTCTGCGAAATCTTCGCCCGTACGCTGGAATGCGAGCGCGTCGGCGCCACCGACAGTTTCTTCGACCTTGGCGGAACTTCACTGCTTGTGACCCAGGTGCTTGTAAAGGCCGAGAAGGCAGGTCTGCGCTTCTCCTACGGCGACGTGTTCTCGCATCCTACTCCGAGAAGTCTCGCCGCCTTCCTTGGCGGCGGAGAAGAAGGTCCCGCCGATACCGACGTCGCTTCCTACGACTATTCCGCCATCAACCATCTGCTTGAAGGCAATTCTCTGCAGGCGCTTGCATCCGGCAAGCCGCAGCCTCTGGGCAAACGCATACTCCTTACCGGCGCCACCGGCTTCCTGGGCATCCATCTGCTGCGGGAGTTGCTTGAACATACCGGTGAAGACACGGAGGTCTGGTGTTTGCTCCGCGGCAAGGGAGCCCTCACCGCCGAGCGCAGGCTGTCCGAGATGCTGGTCTATTATTTCCGCAAGAATTACCGTCAGCTCATAGGCGGCCGCATCAAGGTGGTGGAGGGTGACATCACCCGTCCCGACACCCTTGCGGCTCTTGAAGGACAGGGCATCGACATGGTCCTGAACAGCGCCGCCAACGTGAAGCACTTCAGCAAGGGCACCGATATCATGGACGTGAACTACGGAGGAGTGAAGAATCTTGTCGAGTTCTGCGTCCGCACCGGAGCCCGCCTCGTCCAGGTTTCCACCGAGAGCGTTGCCGGCGAGGCGTCATCCGCCAGCACCATGCAGCAGCTCACCGAGCAGAGCTTGTACTTCGGGCAGAATGTCGACAACCAGTATGCCCACTCCAAGTTCCTGGCTGAAAGGATTATCCTGCAGAATATGGCCGAGGGCAAGCTGGACGCCAAGATTATGCGTGCCGGCAACTTGTCGCCCCGCGCCGAGGACGGTGAATTCCAGGTGAACTTCAGCGCCAACTCCGCAATGGGCCGTCTGCACTCCTTCCAGCTGATAGGCGCCTTCCCGTATGCAATGCTTGAAGCAAAGATGGAGTTCTCGCCCATCGACGAGACCGCCCGTGCAATGGTCCTTCTGAGCGAGACACCACGCGAATGCTGCGTGTTCAACGTGTCCAACGACCATCTGCTGCCCTTCGATGACGTGGTGAGCCGCCTTGGCGGAGTGCGTTACGTTGAGATGGAAGAGTTCCTGCAGCTGCTTGACGTAGCCAAGCAGGATCCCGACAAGGCCCGCCAGCTTTCAGCTCTCCTCGCTTATGCCAAGTCCGGAAGCCTCGAATCCCTGGGTAATCCTCCTTCCATATCCTATACGATGCAGGTCCTGCACCGTCTGGGCTTCAGCTGGGACCAGACCTCGCGCGGGTATGTCGACATGATATTCGATATGCTCCGTAGCCTCGGCTACCTGCATGAGTAATTATCCTCTTGAAAGCCAGGGACTCAAAGTCCCTGCGCTTTCATGAAGGAGACCATCGCCCCGTTGACTTCCCGTGATTCCGGGAGGCCGGTGTCGGTGACGTTGTGAACGTGCCCAACCTTCATGTCTCCGGACTTGATGTCGATGAAGGTAACGGCTTTTCCTATGGAATCGCAGTCGGCCTTGAGCATCAGTGACTGACTCCTGATGAAGTCGTTGGTGCAGGTGGAAACGAAGAGTGGCGCTTCAAGGCTTCCGATGAAGGTTCTGGGCGAGAGCGACTCCAGATAGGCCCTGTCGCGGAAGCGGGGGCCCAGGAACCACGCCTTGAAATCGTCGGCGTATTCTCTGGCGTCTCCGAACGCCCCGAAATCATAGGCCGGGCAGTTTACGAGTACTCCGGCGGGCCTGAATACCTCAGGCCTGACGGGCACGGAACTGTCGGCGGCACCTTCCGCCATATAAAGCGCCATATGTCCTCCTGCCGAATCGCCTGTGAGGAACATTCTGTCCCTGTTGAGGCCCAGCTCTCCGGCGTGTGCCGTGAGATAATCGAGGGCTGCAGCACAGTCGGAGAGTTCGTCGGAGACGTCCCTGGTTCCGTCGTTCAGCCGGTATTCCACAAGCACAACGTCGAAGCCTTCACTCAGGAACGTCGCTGCGAAGTTCCGGTTCCCTTCTTTCTTCGCTGCGACATAAAAACCCCCGTGGATGTCAATCAGGACTGCATCCAGTCGATTCGTGCTGTCGGCGTAATAAATGTCCAGGACCTGCGCCGGGTCGCCGTTAGTCACATACGGGATGCCCGTCTTCCTGTCGTATTTGTCGGCAAGGGAGGTTTCCGCCGGCTCCTTGATGCCGGCCTTCAGTATGAGTTTCATCATCGGTGCGGTAAGCTTTATTCCGGGTCCGAGGACGATATACAGAGTTATGAGGATTACCGCCGCGACAACCGCGAGACATCCTGTGCGCTTTCTTGATTTCATAAGCAGGCTTTTGATTTGGCAAAGGTAATATATTACTATGACAAGATGGAATGCGGTCCTATAAACGCCGAACGACAGCCACGAGGGCTGTCATTCAACGTTTGAGCGGAAAACGGGATTTGGACCCGCGACGAAGCAGGCTTCGTCATCTTCTTTACGTTACCCCCCTGCAGCTGCGCTGCTCTCCCCCTCGGGGGGCGGTTGAGGCTGCGGGCACGGCCGCCGGCGGTCCTATAAACGCCGAACGACAGCCACGAGGGCTGTCATTCAACGTTTGAGCGGAAAACGGGATTCGGACCCGCGACGAAGCAAGCTTCGTCTTCTTCTTTACGTTACCCCCCCTGCAGCTGCGCTGCTTTCCCCCTCGGGGGGGCGGTTGAGGCCGCGGGCACGGCCACCGGCGGTCCTATAAACACCGAACGACAGCCACGAGGGCTGTCATTCAACGTTTGAGCGGAAAACGGGATTCGGACCCGCGACCTCAACCTTGGCAAGGTTGCGCTCTACCAACTGAGCTATTTCCGCGATGGGACTGCAAATGTAAGTCAAATATTTTAATCTGCAAAATTTTTTTTGCAAAACAGCTCAATACTCGTAATCGGCTTCTCACACGTATTCGACTTCGCGCTCGAGGGCGATGCCGTAGCGCGAGAATACGGTGTCGGTAACCCGCTTCTCGAGCCGGAGGATGTCGGAGGGCGTGGCGTCGCCACTGCGGTTAATGATAATCACGGCCTGGCGCTCATACACGGCGGCGCCTCCCTCGCTGCTCCCTTTGAGCCCGCAACTATCTATGAGCCAGGCTGCCGGAATCTTCACGAAGCCTCCGGGGAGGATGTAATGCGGCACGTTCGCCCCGCCTGCGGCATCCGATACCCTTGCCAGAACGTCGGCGGTCACGACCGGATTCTTGAAGTACGAGCCGACGCTGCCCGTCTCGGCCGGGTCGGGGAGCTTCGACTGCCGGAGAGCCACAACCGCATTGCGGACCGCCATCGGGCCGGAAGCGTCAATGCCTTCGAGTCCCTTGTATTCAAGCCTCGGACGTGGCTTGCGCGAAAGGCGGATGAGCACCGAAAGCACCGTATACCGGCCTCCGGACTGTTTGAACATGGAGTCGCGGTAGCCGTATCCGCACTCGGCAGCGGTGAACTTGCAGCGCTTTCGCTCGACGTTGTCGAAGCACGACACCCCGGAAATGATATCCTTGATTTCAACTCCGTAGGCCCCGATATTCTGCACTGCGGCCGCTCCTGCCTCGCCCGGAATGAGCGAGAGATTCTCAGCTCCCCAAAGGCCGTGGCGGCAGGTCTGCTCCACGAATTCGTCCCACACTACGCCGGCGCCCACGATTACCGGAACCTCGTCGAGGCCCATATCCACGTACTTGATATGATTGATGCGGGAATGCAGAATCGTGCCCGGGAAATCGCCGGTAAACAGCAGGTTGGCTCCGCCGCCGATATGCTTGAAGGGCTTTGGCAGAGTCTCCAGCTCCGGCGAAAGAAGCTCGTCCGGGGAGTCGTATTCCACGAAGCAGGCGCAGCGGACCTTCATCCTGAAGGTGTTGTGCAGCGAGAGGTCGTAATCGCGAAAAATTTCCATACCGCCCGCAAAGATAAGAAACTGTTTTGAACGATTGCGCTTTTTCATCCGGCAAGACCGAGAGCCAGGTCGAATCCGTCAAGTTTGGAGAGGATGAAAAAGACTGGGTCAAGGGTACGGCGACCAGCAAGCAGATGTCCCTTACCGACTCCCGTGGTGTAAAGGTCGTCTTCACCAGGGCGCTGCTCAAATAATTCCGCCGCCCCTGAAGGCAAGAATCGGGGCGCATCCGGGCAATTATCGCCCGGGTGCGCCCCAATTCGTGAATAATTACTATCTTTGTTCGATTACAATAACGGTTAGTATGATAGTAATGAAATTCGGCGGCTCGTCGGTGGCAAACGCCACTGCGATGTCCCGCGTGCTCGACATAATAGAGGAGGCGGCCGCCCGCGACAGGGTGATAGTGGTGAGCTCGGCCATCTCGGGCTGCACCGACGCCCTGCTTGCAATAGCCCGCGAACAGGACCCTGAAAAGGCTATCAACGCCCTGCAGGACAAGCATCTGGCCATCATCCGCAGGCTTTTTACCGGCAAGGAGAGGGAAGAGACTACTGCCGACTGTCTCGACACCTTCTCGGAAATCAGGCGTATCCCGCCCGTCCTCGAGTCGTACGGCGAGGTCCTTTCAACCCGCATCCTTGCCCGTAAGCTCTCCGGCGAGGGCTATGCCACGAAATGGCTCGACTCCCGCGAACTCATATTGACCGAACCCGGCGAAGGTTCTGTCGGCGGCCCCGTCAGGCTCGAACACACCTGCGAGCGCATCAGGAAGGCCCTGGACGCTTCACCCTCTACACGGATATTCGTCGCTCCGGGCTTCATCGCCGGCGACACTTCACGCCGCGTGATTACCCTGGGCCGGGGAGGTTCCGACTACAGCGCCGCCATCTTCGCCGCCGCCTGCGGCAAGGCCGACCTCCAGATATGGACCGACGTTCCCGGCATAATGACCACCAATCCCAAGGTGGTTCCCGCCGCCCGCACCATAGCCACGATGAGCTACAGGGCCGCTTTCGACATGGCCCGCTACGGTGCCAAGGTACTTTACGCGCCCACCGTGGTCCCCGCCCGCGACAAGGGCATCGACATCAACATACGCAACACCTTCGACCCCGCCAATCCCGGCACCGTCATCTGCGGCAAGGCTTCGGAGGTAAGGGAATGGAAGGGCGTCGCCAATCTCGACGACCCCATCTCCGGCACCACCCTCATCTGCCTTACCGGCGAGGGCCCCATCAACGCGGAAAGTACATACAGACGCATACTTACGGCACTCTCCGATGCCGGCATCAGGCCTCTTGACGAGGTGCGAGACGAAGACTGCCTCAACTTCTTCGTCACCGTGCGCACTAACGTGTCCCGCGCCGCCGTGGCGGCCATCCACCGCGAATTCTTCGAAGAGAGGGCCCTCACTACCGTGGACGTGTACATAGCGGGCGCCGGAGCAGTCGGAACGGCCCTCAAGGGCATAATCGACGCCGCCGGAGGCAAATTCCCCGATGCCGGAAGGCAGATAAACCTCGTGGAGATTTCTTCCGACCGCGGCTTTGCCGACAAGGTCATAGCCACAGCCCGCAGGCGCTCCGTCTTCGTCGACTGCACCAACAGCAAGGAAATCTGGCGCAAGTTCGTGCCCCTGATGCAGGCCGGCGTCAATATCGTCACGTCCAACCGCCGTTCGCTCGCAATCCCCTATCCCGATTACGCGGCCCTCAAGGCGGCTGCATCTGAGAACGGCTGCTTCTTCCGCTACGACACCACCGTCGGCAACGCCCTCCCCATCCTCGAATCGGTGGCGGGCGGAGCGAGGTTCGGAGGCGGCATCACCTGCATAGAGGCCGTAGTCTCCTGCACCCTCAACTACATAATCACCGGCTACGACGGAACCCGCAGCGACAGCTTCGCAACCCTGCTGAAACGCGCTCAGGAAGAGGGCCTTACGGAGAAAGACCCCCGTACCGACCTCGCCGGCAAGGATGCCCTCCGCAAGCTGCTCATACTCTCCCGCGAGGCGGGCGTGAAGCTCGAAGAGAAGGATGTCGAAATCATCCCCATGCTTGGTCCTGAGTTCTTCGAAGGCAGCGTGGAAGACTTCTACCGCAAACTGGTGGAAGACGAGCCCTACTTCATAAAGAGGGAGGACGAGCTCGACGAGATGGGTATGCGTCAGCGCTTCGTGGCCTCGCTCCGCCGCGACCCTTCGGCTCCAGGCGGGTTCAAGGCCGAAATCCGTATGAAGCTGGTGGGCGTCGAGAGCCCCTTCTACTGGATAAGCGGCACCGAGAACGTCACAGTCATACATTACGGCGAAAGCCTGCCCCTCGTAATAAAGGGAGCCGGTGAAGGCGCAGCCCTCGCCGCCAGCGGAATCCTCAGAAACATACTTCAGTAAGCACAATGAAGATAGTCATAAGCGGATACGGCCGTATGGGCCGGATGATAGAAGGAGTGGTGCTGAGGCGCGGCCTCACCCTCGCCCTCGCCACCGAAGACGTGTGCGCCACCGACCCTGCCCTGGCCTCGGAGTGCGTGTGCATCGATTTTACCACCCCCGAGGCGTTCAGGGCCAACTACAAATGGCTCGCGCATCACTTCAAGGCCGTGGTGGTCGGAACCACCGGATGGAACGACATCCTCGGCGAGGTGGCGGCGGAATTCTACGCCGCAGGCACCCCGATGATTTATTCCTCGAACTATTCCATCGGCGTGAACGCCACGCTGGCCGCGCTGGAAAAGCTTTCCGACGTACTCCGCGGGCACGGCTACGTGCCTCATATCGAGGAAATCCACCACGTCCACAAGCTCGATGCTCCGAGCGGCACGGCCATTACGATGGCTTCCGCCGTGGAGTCGCATCTGGGCCTCAGGCCCGACATTACCTCCGTCCGCCAGGGCGAGGTGCCCGGCACTCATACCGTGAAGTTCAAGTCGGAGGTGGACAAGATTAAAATCTCGCACGAGGCCTTCTCCCGCGAGGGCTTCGCCGAAGGTGCCGTTGAGGCCGCGCTTATGACCGAAGGCCTCAAGGGAGTGCATACATTCAAGGAAATACTGCTTGGCAAGATATGAAACAGCTTGAACTGAAAGGTTGCGGGACGGCCCTTGTGACTCCGTTCCTGGAAGACGGGGAGGTTGATTACGAGGCCTATGCCGCACTGGTGGACCGTCAGGTGAGCGGCGGTGTTGATTTTCTCGTGCCGCTTGGCACCACTGCCGAAACCCCTGCCCTCGACCCCATTGAAATGGTATCGCTGCTGGAAATTACCGCCGACCACGCCGCCGGAAAGCCCCTTCTCGTGGGCTGCGGCAGCAACTCGGTGAGCACGACGCTGGCCAGGATGGCTATGCTCGAAGGCTCGGCCGCCGATGCCTGGCTCGTGGTGGTACCCTTCTACAACAAGCCCACCCAGGAGGGCCAGTTCCGCTATTTCAAGGAAATCGCCTCCCGCAGCACAAAGCCCATCGTGGTTTACAACGTCCCGGGCCGCACCGGAGTGAACATGCTCCCTGAAACTTGCCTCAGGCTTGCCCGCGAGGTGCCCGGCATCATAGGCATAAAGGAGGCATCCGGCAAGCTCGAACAGGCGCAGGAAATCATCGCCGGAGCGCCGTCCGACTTCGCCGTCCTCAGCGGCGACGACGCCCTGACACTCGAAATGACGAAGGCCGGCGGACAGGGAGTCATATCCGTAGTGTCGAATCTCGTTCCTGACAAGATGGCTGCAATGACCCGGGCCGCCCTGGAAGGCAGGCTCGAAGAGGCTGAAGCTCTTGACAATGCTCTCAGGCCGCTCTATAAGGCCTGTTTTGCCGAGCCAAATCCTATTCCGGTGAAGGCCGCGCTCGCTTCTCTGGGGCTATGCTCCGACGCTATGCGCCTGCCGCTGGTTCCGGCTTCGGAAGCGGTGCGCGTGCAGCTCGCGGATGCTCTTAAATCCTTGTAATAGAAGCGCCCAGCGCGTTGAGGCGGCCGTCGATATCTTCGTAGCCGCGGTCTATCTGTTCGATATTGTCGATGACGGAAGTGCCCTTGGCAGACATTGCCGCCAGGAGCATCGCTATACCGGCTCTGATGTCGGGGGAGGTCATCCTGCCTGCCCGCAGCTGCATGCGGTGGTCGTGGCCTATGACCACGGCCCTGTGGGGGTCGCAGAGGATTATCTGGGCACCCATATCTATCAGTTTGTCAACGAAGAAGAGGCGGCTTTCGAACATCTTCTGGTGTATGAGCACGCTGCCCCTGCACTGCACTGCGGTAACGAGCATCACCGACAGGAGGTCGGGGGTGAGCCCGGGCCAGGGAGCGTCTGCGAGCGTCATTATGGAGCCGTCGATGAAAGATTCTATCACATAGCTTTCCTGGGCGGGGACGAAGATATCGTCGCCCCTCTGCTCCAGCCTGATGCCGAGGCGCCGGAAGCTGTCGGGGATGATGCCCAGCTGGTCGTAGCGGACGTTCTTGATGGTGATTTCGCTGCTGTTGATGGCCGCCATCCCTATGAAGGAGCCGACTTCAATCATATCGGGAAGTACCTTGTGGGTAGCCCCGTGCAGGCTCTCTACTCCGGTGATTGTGAGGAGGTTGGAACCTATGCCGTCAATCTTTGCACCCATTGCCGTAAGCATACGGCAGAGCTGCTGGACATAGGGCTCGCAGGCGGCGTTGTAGATGGTGGTGACGCCCTTTGCCAGGGTGGCCGCCATGACGATGTTGGCCGTGCCGGTGACGGAGGCCTCATCGAGCAGCATATAGCAGCCGCTAAGCCCCTCCGGGGGAGCCTGGAGCTTGTAGGCCCTGCGGGTGGTGTCGTAGGAGCAGTCGGCGCCGAGATTCATGAATCCGTCGATGTGGGTGTCAACCCTGCGGCGTCCGATTTTGTCGCCCCCGGGCTTGGGGAAATAGGCCTTGCCGAAGCGGGCGAGCAGCGGGCCTACGACCATAACGGAGCCGCGGAGCTTCGCGCACTTTTCGACGAACTCCGCGCTGGCTATGTAGAACTCGTTGATATTAGCGGAGTTGAAAGTGTATTCGCCCTTGACGCCGCGAGTCACCTTAACCCCCATGCCTTCGAGCAGGGAGATGAGGTTGCGGATGTCGAGAATGTCGGGGATATTACTGATTGTTACGTCCTCCCTCGACAGAAGAACTGCGCTCAGGACCTCCAGCGCCTCGTTCTTGGCGCCCTGTGGTGTAATGTTTCCGTGCAGCTTGCGGCCGCCTTCGACTACAAAGGAACTCATAAGGCAAAAATACGAAAGATTTTGAATATATTTGTAGTCTGTATATGTTATTCGAATTATTGAACTTCCATTTCGTCGACCTGATCGACATCCTGCTGGTGGCGGCGGTGATTTTTGCAATCTACCGCTGGATACGAGGCTCGTCGGCGATGAATATCTTCATCTCCATCATCCTTCTGCTGGTGGTGAGGGTGGTGGCGATAGCCCTCAATATGCGAATGACCTCCGCAATGCTGGGCGCCATACTCGACGTGGGAGCGCTTGCGATAATAATCATCTTCCAGCCTGAAATCCGCCGTTTCCTCAATAATATGGGGCGGACGGCCGGCAATAACACGCTGTTCCGCAAGCTCTTGCGCCGCCGTCAGGCCGAGGGCCTCGAGTCCTCCGCCGTATATGAAATCGCACAGGCCGTGTCGTCGATGTCGGACTCGAAGACGGGCGCCCTCATAGTGATAAGGCGCAAGGACAATCTGGAGAGCGTCACCGCCACTGGCGACAGCATAGACGCGGCCATAAGCGAGCGCCTCATAAGGAACATCTTTTTTAAGAACTCCCCCCTGCACGACGGGGCGATGATTATCGGCGGCAACCGTATAGTTGCTGTGCGCTGCACCCTTCCGATTTCCGAAAGGCTTGACCTTCCGGCCTCCTTCGGCATGCGCCACAAGGCGGCTACGGGCCTCTCGGAGCAGTGCGACGCCGACGTCATAGTGGTCTCGGAAGAAACGGGGCACGTGAGCTTCTTCCGTGCGGGAACCATGACCCGCATCGAATCGATGAACGCCCTCAAACTTAAACTTCAGGAGCAATGACGGCCGACAGACTGGAAGCGAAACTGGGCTTTGACAAGGTCCGGGCCATCATTTCAGACCGCTGCATGACCGATTATGCGGCGGAAAGGGTGGCCTCCGAGAAATTCTCCAACTCGGAGCAGACTATCCGCAGACGCCTGCTCCTGACTGAAGAAATGCGCCTCGTGCTGCTCTTCGAAGAGAGTTTCCCCACTTCCGGCTACATAGACGGCCTGCCCTTCCTGCGTCCGCTCCTGAAAGAAGGCTCCAGTCTCGACGTCCTTTCGCTTGGGCGCCTCCGCACGCTGCTCGACACCGTGAGGCGCGTGACCCGCTTCCTTTCCGGGGTGAAAGACGGCATATATCCCAATCTCAAGGCCTTGGCGGCCCCGATAGACTGCTTCCCCGAAGTACTCCGCAGGATTGACCTGATACTCGACAAGTACGGAGACGTGAAAGATTCCGCATCGCCCGAGCTGGCCGATATCCGCCTCCGTATCCGTGAGCGCGAATCGGCCATTTCGAAGAGGGCCGAGGCCATATTGAAGCAAGCGCAGCAGGAGGGGATAGTCGATGCCGACGCAGCCGTGACCATGCGTGACGGCAAGTTTCTCATCCCGGTGAGCACGGCCTCCAAGCGCAAGCTGAGGGGCTTCATTTACGACGAATCCGCCTCGGGTAAAACCACTTACGTGGAGCCTGCCGAGATTCTGGAAATCGAAAACGAGCTTGCCGACCTGCATTTCGCCCAGACGAGGGAAATCTCGCGCATCCTCCGCGAGTTCAGCGACTTCGCACGGCCCTACGTTCCCGATATCATCCGCGGTGCGGAATTCCTCGGAGAAATCGACTTCCTTATGGCCAAGGCTCACACGGCTCTCGATTTCATAGCCGGGATGCCGGTAATCTCCTCCGACGGTACGCTGAGCCTGCGCAAGGCGCGCCACCCCCTGCTGGAGAGGGCGCTCAAGCGCGAGGGCAGGCAGATGGTACCGCTCACCGTCACCCTTGACGGGAAGGGCAGAATACTTCTTGTCTCCGGCCCCAATGCGGGAGGCAAGTCCGTGTGCCTCAAGACAGTAGGCCTGCTTCAGTATATGTTCCAGTGGGGGATGCTGATACCCACTTCCGAAACTTCCGAACTGCCGGTGTTCGAACGCATAGCCGTCAGCATCGGAGACGACCAGTCGCTGGAGAACGACCTCAGCACATACAGCTCCTTCCTCTCCGATATGAGGGAGATGCTTGACGAGGCCGGCCCGCACACCCTCATTCTGATAGACGAGATGGGTTCGGGCACCGAGCCTGCTGCAGGCGGCGCCATAGCCGAAGCCATCCTTGCCGAGATGGACCGCAGGGGCGTTTGGGGCGTGATAACCACCCACTACACCAACCTCAAGCTGTATGCGGCGTCTGGCTCCGGCGGCGTTGTGAACGGGGCGATGCTCTACGACAGCTCGAAGATAGAGCCGCTTTTCGCCCTCGAAACGGGCCTTCCGGGCAACTCCTTCGCCTTCGAGCTTGCAAGGAAGATGCGCCTGCCCGAGAGCATTGTCAAAGACGCCGAGGCCCGTGCCGGCGGGGAATACGTGGGGATGGAGCGCAACCTGCGCAAGATTGCCCGCAACCGCCGCCAGCTCGACGAGCGCCTGCAGAAGATACGCCACACCGACAAGACGCTCGAAGGCCTAACCGAGAAGTACCAGCAGGAGCTTGAAGACATACGCAACCAGCGCAGGGCCATTCTCGAAGAGGCGCGCCGCCAAGCTGAAGAAATCGTGAAGGGCGCAGGTGCGCAGGTGGAAAAGACCATACGCGACATCAAGGAAGCCCAGGCCGGCAAGGAGGAGACGAAGGCTGCACGCGCCGAGCTCCAGGGCTTCATCGGAGCGCTCCAGGAGCACAAGTCGCGCCAGCAGAAGGCTCGAGACGAGTATCTCGACCGCAAGCTGTCGCAGCTTGAAAAACGCCGGCGCAAGGCCCCTGCCGGGCAGAAGGTTGAGGCTCAGCGTCAGGAGCCCCTGAAGGTGGGAGAGAAGGTGCGGGTGCTCAGCAACGGTCTCGTGGGCGAGGTTACGAGGGTGAGCGGCAAGACCGTTACCATAAGCGTCGGGAGCATCTCCAGCACTATGAAGGCCGATACGCTGGAGAGGATATCGTCCAACGAGTACCGTGAGCAGTACCGCAAGTCTTTCGGTCAGACCTCCGTGCGCGAAGACGCCTCCATCACTGCGCGCAAGCTCAATTTCAAACCCGAGATAGACCTTCGGGGCGAGCGTCTTGCCGACGCCCTCGACGCGGTGATGCATTATATCGACGACGCTCTGATGCTGAATATCGGTGAAGTGCGCATAATCCACGGCAAGGGCACCGGCGTGCTTCACGAAGAAATACAGAAATACCTCCGGACCGTTCCGGGAGTCGCTCTCGTCAGGGACGAGGACGTGAGGACCGGCGGCTCCGGCGTAACCATAGTGACACTGGAATGACCAATCCGCACCATTACTGCGTAATTATGGCCGGCGGCGTGGGCTCCCGCTTCTGGCCCCTGAGCCGTCAGTCGAGGCCGAAGCAGTTCCTGGAGATTTCCACTACCGGCAAATCGTTTCTCAGGCTCGCCTACGACCGCGTGAGCGGCCTCATCCCGCCCGAGAACATACTCGTGGTTTCGCAGACAAGGTACAGGAGCCGCGTTCTCAGCGCCATCCCTGAGCTGGAGGAGCGCAACCTGCTGCTGGAGCCGTACAACCGCAATACGGCCCCCTGCATCGCATATTCCTCCTATACCATCCTGAAGCGTGACCCCGATGCCGTGGTGCTGGTCCTGCCCGCCGACCAGGTGATACGCGACGCCGACCTTTTCCGTTCCACAGCCCTCGACGCCCTCGCTTACGCTTCCGCCCATCCGGTGATGATTACTCTCGGCGTGATGCCCCGAAGGCCCGACCCCAATTTCGGATACATCCAGATTGAAAGGCCCGGCGGCGACGGCGGCCCCGTGCGGGTGAAGACCTTCACCGAAAAGCCCAGCCGCGAGCTCGCGGAAGTTTTTATCGAGAGCGGCGAATTCATGTGGAACACCGGCATCTTTATCTGGCGTGCAGCCGTAGCGGCCGCCCAGCTGGAGCGTTATGCTCCCGAAATCACTGTAATGTGGAAAGACTGGCGCTCTATGATAGGCTCGCCTTCGGAGTCGGGCTGGCTCGAAAAGATTTATCCCGACATGCCCCGTATGGCCATCGACTACGCGGTGATGGAGAAGTCCGACGCCGTGATGGCATATCCGGCCCGCTTCACCTGGTCGGACCTTGGCAACTGGGATTCGCTCTACGAGTATCTGGCCGCCCTCGGAACTGACGGCAACGCCATAAGAATCAGCGGGAAAGGGCTTCTTCGCGAGAACAGCGGGACGCTCGTGGTATCTACCCGCAAAGATAAATTGATAGCAGTCAAGGGGTTGAAGGACTTCATCGTGCTCGATATCGACGACGTGCTGATGATTTGCCCCCGCGACGAAAAGAGCCTGAAGGACCTGTTCTCGGAGCTGGCCCTTCCGGAATATGAGAATTACAGATGATGAAAACCGACAGTTTACTTATTCGTAATGTGGTGCTGGACGGCAGGAAACGCAACCTGCTGGTGCAGGACGGGCGTTTCGTGTGCCTTGACGCGGCGGACGGTGCCGAAGCGGAGCGCGTCGTGGACGCTTCCGGCTGTGCCATACTTCCAGCTTTCTACAACACCCACACGCACGCCGCGATGACCCTGCTGCGCGGCTATGCTGACGATATGCCCCTGCACAAATGGCTGCAGGAATATGTCTGGCCCTTCGAAGACAAGATGACGTCCGCCGACATACGCCGGGGCTCGGAACTGGCCGTGCGCGAGATGATTGCCACCGGCACGGTGTTCTTCAACGATATGTATTTCGACGTTGATGAGACCGTGGCTGCAGTGAACGCCGCCGGCATAAGGGCTGCAATCGGAGTTACGATGATGGACAATCATCCCAAAGTGCTGAGGCAGGAAAAGAGCAGGATGGTGGAGAACTGGCGCGACGCCGGCTCGGTGTCGCTTACGGTGGCTCCCCACTCCGTCTATACCGCCGGGCGCGAGACCCTGGAATTTGCGGCCCGCCTCGCCCGCGAGAACGGGAAGCTCATCCATATCCATCTTTCCGAAACCCAAAAGGAGGTGGCCGACTGCGTGCGCGACTTCGGTGCTACGCCTGTGCGCTACCTCGACTCCATAGGCCTTCTCGGCCCCGACGTGATTGCGGCCCACTGCATCCACGTCGACCGCGAGGAATGGGACATCCTTGCCGAAAGAGGCGTGACCGTCAGCCACTGCCCCTGCTCCAATATGAAGCTCGGCAGCGGGCGCTTCCCCTACGAACTGGCGATAGCGAGCGGCGTGCGCATCACCCTCGGCACCGACGGCTGCAGTTCCAACAACAATCTCGACATGCGCGAAGAGATGAAGTTCGCCGCCCTGCTGGCAAAGCTCCCGGGCGACACTTCACTGCTTCCGGCCGACCTCGTCTTCCGCTGGGCCACCCGCAACGGAGCTGAAGCCTTCGGCTACGACGCCGGAGAGATTTCGGAAGGCAAACTTGCCGACGCAGTGATAATTGACCTTTCGAATCCGAAGATGACGCCCTGCCACAACCTCGTGTCGAACTGGGTGTATTCGGCGGATTCGTCCTGTATAAAATATGTATTGTGCAACGGTAAAATTGTAAGCGATGACGGCAGGTAAATACTCGGAAAGGCGGAAGCGCCTGTTTTCGCTCCTTCAAGGCGAGAGCGGAATAGTGATTTTTACTGGTAACGCAGAGTCGCCGGCGCAGTACTTCGAAAACGCATACAAATGGCGTCAGGACAGTACCTGGCTGTATTTTTTCGGCATCGACGAGCCTCTCTTCGCGGCCATCCTCGACCTTGATTCCGGCGAGGAGACGGTGTATGCCGACGATTACGGCCTCGACGATATAATCTGGACTGGCCCTATGCCTGCAGTCTCTTCGCTTGCCGCGGAGGCGGGAGTCGGCAATTCGGCCCCTTACGCCGCTTTCGGCGAGGCCGTGAAGGCTGCCGTTGCAGCCGGCAGGAAGGTACATTTCCTTCCGGTGTCGAGATATTACAACGCAATACTGCTCGGCGGGCTGCTCGGAGTGGAGCCTTCGAAGCTCTTCAGGAGCGGTAAAAAAGGCTGCCCGCTTGCTTCGGAGCCGCTCGTGAGGGCCGTCGTTAAGATGCGCCTCGTGAAGGACGAGGATGAAATCCGCCTTCTCGACGAGGCTGCGGAGCTTGGCTGGCGTATGCATACGAAGGCTCGCAGGGGAATCCATATCGGCCGCGTCGAGCAGGAAATCGTGGGCGAGATGGAGAACGAGGCCCTTTCCTTCGGCTGGGGCGTGTCCTTCCCTACCATCCTTACCCAGCACGGAGAGATTTTCCACTGCCACTCGCATGCGGCGGCTCTCGAGCCCGGCAGGCTGCTTCTGATAGACGCCGGAGTTGAAAGCAACTCACACTACGCCTCCGACCACACCCGCACTTACCCCACAGGCGGGCGCTTTACCCTGAAGCAGAGGGAGATTTACCAGCTTGTATATGAATGCAACGAGCTTGCATTCAATATGATAAAGCCTGGCGTGAAATATTGCGACTGCCATACGGCAGTGTCCGTACACCTGCTTGACGGCCTGGGTCGGCTGGGCTTTGTGAAAGGCGACCCCGAAGAGCTGGCGGCGATGGGCGTGGCCGGCCTCTTCATGCCTCACGGCCTGGGGCACAACATGGGCCTGGACGTTCACGATATGGAAGATTACGGCGAAGACCTCGTGGGGTACGACGACGGGCAGTCGCGTTCGGCCCTGCTCGGGCTCGGCAGCCTGAGGATGGCCCGCGCCCTTGTTCCGGGCAATGTCATCACCGACGAACCGGGAATTTATTTCATCCCTGCCCTGATTTCCCGCATGAAGGAGGAAGGTTTTGGCAAGGGAGCCGTAAATTATTCAAAACTTGAAACTTATTGCGACTTCGGCGGCATACGTCTGGAAGACGACGTGCTGGTGACGGAGGCCGGCGCCCGCAGGCTTGGCTCGCGCCGTCTCCCCATAGCTCCGGATGACGTTGAAGAGGCAATGATAAACGACGAAACATTATGGGACTTTTAACAGGAAAAACGGCTCTCGTGACTGGTGGCTCGAGGGGAATTGGAGAGGCTATAGTCCGCCGTTTTGCGGCTGAAGGAGCCGACGTGGCGTTTACCTGCCGCCATCTGCCCGAGGGGCTTGTGGCTGATTATGAGCAGTATGGCACCAGGATTCTGGCCTTTGAATCCGACGCTGCAGATTTTGCGGCTGCCCACGAGGTGGTGGCCCGCGTACACGAGGCTTTCGGTCGTATCGACATTCTCGTGAACAATGCCGGCATCACCCGCGACGCCCTGATTCTCAGGATGGACGAGTCGGCCTGGGACGAGATTCTTTCGGCAAACCTCAAGTCGGCGTTCAATTACGTCCACGCAGTGGCGCCCATTCTGGCCCGCCAGCGCTGCGGCAGCGTTATCAACATAAGTTCCACTTCCGGCACCCACGGCAATGTGGGCCAGATTAATTACTCCGCAGCCAAGAGCGGTATGGTAGGTCTTGCCAAGAGTGTGGCCAAGGAGCTCGGCTCCCGCGGGGTCCGCGCCAACTGCATCGCTCCCGGCCTCATCCTTTCAGATATGACCGAGAAGCTCAGCGACTCCGTAAAGACTTTCTGGCTCAACAATATCCCCATGCACCGCTGGGGCACCAAAGACGAAGTGGCTTCCGTCGCCCTGTTCCTTGCCAGTGACCTCTCCACTTATGTGAGCGGGCAGGTTATTAGCTGCTGCGGGGCCCTTACCGCCTAGAGGTTTATGGTCTTTTCCGGCTGCTTAGCAGGTCCTCCTCAGTCACTTAGCCCTGGTTTATGGTCTTTTCCGGCTGCTTTGCAGGTCCTCCTCAGTCACTTAGCCCGCTAAGCTCCTTCGTCGGACGCTGCAAATCAGCACGGAAATCCTCATAAACCAATCGGGTGGGTTAGCTGTCTGTTTCTTCCTCAGTAATTTAGCTCTGTTGCATTCCTTCGTTGGAGGCTGCTAACTGTCAAGGAAAAACCTAATAACCCAATTGTGTGTGTAGCACATTTTAATCCTTAATGTGTATTATGCTGTAAGTGTTTGAAATTCTGCTGATTATTTCTGTGGTGGTAAAATCTAAAAGCTGGTGGGCCGGGTATTATTCATTGTAAAACAGCCATTCTACGATAGTACAGCAAGGATTTTTTCAAATCGGTTCGGTGTAAAATATTTTGTAATCACTTGATTGTGAGGCTATTGGAAGATTTATTGTAAAATTTTAGTGGACACTGGTAACTTAAACTATAAAAATTTTCTCTATGGATCCGAGGATAAGCCGGATTGATTTGAAGACGGCGCTGCGGAGCGTGGCCGATTTGGCGGCTCCGAGGCTCTGCCTGTCCTGCGGCAGGAAACTTCTTATATATGAGCGGCATCTCTGCATTCCCTGCAGAGCCGACATTCCATTTACACATTATGCTTCCCGCACTCGCAACCCGATGGCAGACATCTATAACGCCCTGATTGAAGCAGACCGCTACCAGTATGCGGCAGCCCTGTTCTTCTTCAGGTCAGACTCCGATTCCGTGGATTCCGAAGCAGAAGATTATTCCGGAGAGGCTGATTACACGGCAATCACCAAGGCGCTCAAATACCACGCGAACTTCGGCGCCGGACGCTATTTTGCCGATATGCTCGGCTCCGAGCTTGCCCGCGCCCTGCATTTTGCCGACGTCGACCTCGTGACTTGCGTTCCGCTGCATCCTTTGAGGCGTTACCGCCGGGGATACAATCAGGCCGAAATAATAGCCCGTCGCGTTGCGCTCGCTCTCGGTGCCCGTTTTGACGGCCGCCTCCTGCGCCGTGTGCGACGGACCCGCTCGCAAGCTTCGCTCGCTCCGGCCGCCAAGGCGGCCAACGTGTCGGGCGCCTTCTCCGCCCGCCCCGCCAGCGGCTCCGTCCGTCACCTCCTCATAGTCGACGACGTCTTCACCACCGGCAACACCCTGGCAGCCTGCACCGTCGCCGCCCGCACGGTTTTGCCTCCCTCCTGCCGCATAAGCGTCGCGACGCTTGCATTCGTTGAAAATAATTATTAACTTTGCCCCGTTGTTTTCACACGTACACACTGGAGAGGTGGGTGAGTGGCTTAAACCACCGGTTTGCTAAACCGACGTACGGGTCATTCCGTACCACGAGTTCGAATCTCGTCCTCTCCGCGCAATGCAATCAAAGGAAGGCGCCGCACGAAAGTGCGGCGTTTTTGTGTGCCGGAGCGGCCGTCGAAAGCTTGCTTTCGTAAGGTCACTCCGGCGCACAAAAACAAGGGACCTTGGTCCCGCCTTCCTTTTGATTGCTCCCGGACAGCCCGAGAAAAGGCCCGCGAAGCGGGGCTAATCTCGTCCTTTCCACCGAAACATCGATGCAATTAACTGACTATCAGTTGGTTGCAGCGATTTTTTCTTTTTTTACGTCATCTACCAAAAAATCCACCAAGAATCTGGGCAATACCGGGTTGTCTGAGCGGCTCCCATAAGGAGACTTTTGCTAAAGCAGTTGGATTTGTATGTAGTAACTGAAAAGTGTACCAGATTCTCGTTTAAAAGTATACCGGAAGAGTACGCATCAAAGATAACAAAAGTGGTAGTTATCCAAATATATAAAACGAAGTTGAAACGTCCTGACCAGATTTGCCAAAACATAGCACAGAACAAGCCGTGCGGCGCCTTTGGCTTATGAAACTGCGGTTGTATTCGTCACAGTAACCCCAAAACATCGGCCGGAAGAAGGGAATTACCCAGGTCTTCTTCTGGGCGAGTTTTAGTAAATAGTTTGATTAATATTGTTTTACCTTGGGCAAATGGGAGACTTCGGGCTATCTTTTCCAACTGCCGCGTCAGAAGACGTCCGTTTTCGCCGGTGGACCATTTACACTCACCTATTAGAATAGTCTTTCCGTCGGTGGACTCTGCAACCACGTCCAGCTCTACATCGCGGGGTTTTTCCTCTCCGTCAATAAGCACTTTCCCCCACCATCTGGAGGCTTTACCGAAAACGATTTCGTCAATCCGGTTCCCGAATACTGCTTCCCGACACAGGTGCTCCCACCAGTATCCTATATGTGAGGACAGATTATCGGCCAGAGCCTCTTCAAGAGGCAGTCTGCGGTCCATCTCAATAAAGGAACGGTTTGCCGGAACAAATCTATAGTAGAAACTGAGGAAAGGGTCTGCTATCTGATACAGGCTTTTTTTGCTTGATTTGGGCGATTCTCCAAAAGGGATATCTTTTTCCAGATAACCCAAATCCAACAGTTTGGCCAGCGGACGCGAAAGGTTTGTGGCGGGTTCGTTACATCTGGATGCTATTTCAGAAAGCCGATGTATACCATTGCCCACAATGGACATAATGGTTGCTGTCTTAACCGGGTCTTTTATGTCATCTCGGAAAAGATGAAGCGGTTCCTCATACAGCGCGCCAAGATTGGAAAATATTTGTGTGTCAATAGCTTCCTTAAGGCTGGAACAATCTTCCCTGAGCTTCCAATATCGAGGCACGCCTCCCCACACTGCATAGTTCTCTATTGTTTCCTGCGCATTCAGATTCAAGGCTTCCGACAAAAAAGGAGCCGCTATTGGCCTCATATTGAAATCAGAATCGTCCCTCCCAAACAGAGGAGAA
Organism: Bacteroidales bacterium; assembly: GCA_017444905.1. Classification (GTDB taxonomy): domain Bacteria; phylum Bacteroidota; class Bacteroidia; order Bacteroidales; family UBA932; genus Cryptobacteroides. The sequence continues at coordinate 3,016 of JAFSVP010000141.1, read as the reverse complement.
GACTCATCGTGAGACAAGTCGTACATCATCTGCTGAGAAGATCCGCACAGTATTAAATTGTACCGCAGTGGCTCTTTGTCGTCATCCAGCAAACCTTGGACAATGGATGGCAGCGCCGGTGTATTCTCCACAAGATATGGAAACTCATCCAAACAAACAGTTATTGGCTCAGTCACCCTATGATTGATTGCTTTCAATAGCGCCTTCCAATCTAGGTAAACGGCATCGGCAAACCCCGGGAATCTCCTGCTGATTACTTGTGAACACACTAGCATTTGATTAGGCTCGGCCGTTCTATCGGCCTCGTAGTATATGTCGCTTTCCTTCAAAACCTTACCTATCAGTGCCGACTTACCTATCCTGCGGCGTCCCCTGACGATGACAAACCTGGGCGAACCACTGTTAAGGAGCTCACGCAGCCGCTGCTGCTCTTTCTTTCTGTCAACAAATTCCATATTAAATAATTATGTGGCATAAACATAATGTTTATAAAACATAATTCCAAATAATAATGAATAAAATGGTGCGTTTTTAGTTCAAAAAAGACGCGCCGTGGTAAGAAGAACACAGAATAACGGAATGAATCGCAATTACATCAGCGTAATGGCAAACAAGGCAAAACACCTCTACAGGTATCTACAATGAATATTCGCCACCGTAACGAGAAGAATTGAAATGCAGGCAATACTCCCGTCCTCTCCGCAGTCGCCGTAACGCGCTGAACAACAGCAAGTTGTGGCGGTTTTTCATTTCGTAATCTACAAACATTTTGCGCAGAGCCGGTAATCACTATGGATAAATTTTGCGAAGCGTTCCCAAAACATTTTACCCCTCCCTCATATCGCAAAAACGCCTCGCGGATTGTTCCGTGAGGCGTTGTGCGTAAAAGTTCCAAACGTTGCCGGAGGCCGGCGCTTAAAGCCGGGGTGACCGGACGGATTGGTACTTTGCGATGCTATTCTGCAGGGCTGTAAGTCTTTATAACCTGCTTTGTGGGCTGCTGTCCTTCTGCGACTGCATTCTGGAAGTAGAGTTCGAAGCTTACAGAGATGTTGTGTTTTGCGTCTTCGTAAATCTTGTCACAAGCGTCGATGGCCTTCTTGTCATTTGCGGCATTCTTGTAAACTATTCCAGTTCCGAAGGTCTCGAGCAGAGCGCCGTTGCAGCTGAGGATGAAGATGGCATCAACGCCGGATGCGTCAGCAAGAGGGGCGATGTAGTAACCGCCGGCGTTGTCTCCGGAGTCGGTCTTCTGGCAGGAAGTGAAGGAGAGCGCAAGGATTGCGGCAGCAACGGCTGCGATGATGGATTTGAGTTTCATAATAGATAAACTTTAATTGTTAATTATGATTATTAATTATACTGTCTGTCAAAAAATCCCATGAATTTAATCATAATTTCGTTAATGTCGGAACACTTTTTTCTTTTTTAACACTTACTAGCGATGCTAAGTACGATTCCGGAGAGGTAAAGGTCGATACGCTTTACCATTCGGGATTCATACCATACGGCACAATCTCCAAACAGACCCTAACCATAGGTTCCCGTCGATACAACAAAGAATTACAACGGCAATTCTACTGTATAGAAAAAGCCCTCTGCTTTATAATAGGTGGGTCATATAAAGCGGGAGATAAACCAGCCCATCTTTCATCTCTAGATCTTTCGTGTGCAAGACATAGGGAGTTGAGAGGTACTGGCCAAACTTCTTGATGCATTTGTTAAGGGAAGTAAGCGTATAGTTTGATCCACTCTTAACTTCAATTGGAGATATGTTGTGCCGGGAGGTTACTAACTCCTTTTGTATGAGGAAATCTATATGCATCCGGTTGTCTGCTTCTTCTTTATCATAGTTGGAATAAAAGAATAGCTCTTTACCCGATGCTTTTAACATTTGGGCCACGATGTTTTCTACCAGCATCCCTTCGTCGATTTCCAACTTGTCAAACATCAGTTTCTGGTAAATCTCATTCGTTACGATACCCCGCGCACTGAAAGCCAACGAAATAAGAAGCCCTGTATCGCAGAAATAGCACTTCAGGACGGTGCGGTCTTCATTAAGTTGCAGCCCTATATTTGGCGCCGTCGTATTGTAGCAGATATTAACGATCTTGGCATCATCTAGCCAAAAGAACGCACTATCGTACTCACGCATTCGCGCTTCATCCTTCAGTGCCGACAACACAAACCTTTTTTCTTTCTTCTGCAACTGTCCAGGAATGGCGTCATAGATAGCGCTGACACGAGCAGTAGCTGTCCCGGCGTAGTTCTTTATATCGTTCTTGTAAAGGCGCAGTATCTGACGTTTGACGGCGTCCACTTTGGTAAAATCTCGCGTTGCAGCATACTCTGCAACAGCCTGCGGCATTCCTCCTACGATAAGATATTGACGAAAATAGTGTAAAGCTTCGCGGTGGAATTCTCCCATTGGCTTACGTTTTTCATATTGTGCTTTGATGTATGGCATCATTACCTCATTGCCCATAGCCCATAGAAACTCTTCAAAGTCAATGGGAAACATTTCGATACCATCCTCTTCTGATGGAATGACAATATTCTCAACGTTTTTCTTTATGGAGATAAGAGAGCCCGTTTCAAGATAATCGAAACGGCGGTCCTCCACCAAGGCCTTGATTGCCTCCCTGGCACGAGGACATTTCTGCACCTCATCGAAAATAATAAGGGATTTTCGCGGTGTTAGTTGCTTTTTGTAATGCAGTTGGATATTCTGCAACAACGTGTCGATATCTTCTAGATACTCATCAAACCATCCTTTAACGCGAGCAGGAGCCTTACTGAAATCGATGAGTATATACGAGTCGTATTCGTTGCGAGCGATCTCCTCTGCTATATAACTCTTCCCAATACGCCTAGCCCCTTCTATCAAAAGGGCTGTAGATCCATTCATTTCCTGTTTCCACTGGACCAACTGGTCGTAAATCTTACGTTTCATAATCACGTTTCCTAAGATTTTCAGATAGGAGAATATACACCTTTCCGCGATTTTTCCCAAGTG